>NZ_JACJFL010000039.1:0-45789 GCF_014164575.1 Pseudoalteromonas sp. SG41-1 | reverse complement strand
CCTATTAAACTGCAGCTCACATAATTTTTGATAAAGTGGATTACTCGCTAGCAATTGTTGATGAGTACCTGTTGCGATTATCTCTCCGTGCTCCATTACCACTATCATATCAGCATGTTTTACTGTGGCGAGGCGGTGGGCAATGATAAGCGTAGTACGGTTTTGCATTAAATGTTCAAGCGCAGCTTGTACATGATGCTCACTTTGCGCATCTAAAGCGCTGGTTGCTTCATCGAGTAACAGTATTTCTGGGTCTTTTAATATTGCTCTTGCTAATACAATTCGTTGTTTTTGGCCGCCTGATAAGCGCACCCCTTGCTCGCCTAAAAAGCTCTCGTAGCCGTTAGGTAATTGTGCAATAAATTCATCCGCGTGAGCATGCTTAGCGGCAGCATATACTTGTTCGTCGCTTGCATCTGGGTTGCCATAACGAATGTTATGCATCACATCAGAGCTAAATAAAATCGGGTTTTGTGCCACCATGCCCATGCTGTTTCTGAGTGTATTAAGGGATAGATCTTTGATATTAATATCATGAAACTTAATGTCGCCACCGGCAGGGTCATAAAAGCGTTGTAGTAATTCAAATAACGTGGTTTTACCAGCACCTGACGGACCAACGATTGCTACTGTTTGGCCTTGTTCAATCGTTAATGAAATAGTTTTTAAGGCGCTCACATCAGGACGCGATGGATAATTAAAAGTTACTTTATCAAGACTAATGGCTGGAGCGTTAGAGTTGTTATGTAATAACTGATCTTGTGGTGCTGCAGGGGTTGTGATCTCACTTTTAACCGCGAGCAGTTCAAGTAACCGCGCCGCAGCGCCCGCTGCACGTTGTAGCTCGCCATATACCTCAGCAACGGTTGCTACCGACATCGCTACCATAATGGCGTAAAACACAAATGCACCTAACTCACCGCCAGTCATTGTGCCTGCCAGTACATCACTACCACCTATCCACAGCATCACGCTAATTGCGCTAAAGGTCAAAAATATTACTGCAGCAATTAAAAATGAGCGCTGTTTAATGCGGCTTTTCGCAACGTTAAAGGCTTTTTCGGTCTCTAGTGCAAAAGCGTGTTGTTCGCGTTGTTCGTGGCTATAGCTTTGCACTACTTTAATATTTTGAATTATTTCTCCCGCATAAGTGCTGATATCGGCAATCGCATCTTGGCTGGAGCTGGCAAGTTTGCGTACTTTTTTACCAAAAATCATCATGGGTACTAACACCAGCGGCACACAGGCAACTACAACTAAAGTGAGTTTTAAGTTAGTAAATAACAACATGGCTAAACCACCGACTAGCATCAGAGCGCTGCGCAGTGCCATTGAAAATGACGAGCCAATGATTGATTGCAACAAAGTGGTGTCGGTTGTTAAGCGCGACATTAATTCGCCACTGCGGTTTTCTTCAAAGTAACTCGGGTGCAGGGTGACTATGCGATCAAATACCGCTTTACGAATATCATTACTGACGCGCTCACCAATCCATGACATTAAATAAAAACGGCTGAATGTTCCTATGGCTAATAAGCTGATCAAGCCAATTAGCACGATTATGGCTTGTTTTAATTGTTCTTGAGAGCCCGCAATAAAGCCGTGATCAATAACAAATTTAACTCCTTGGCCCAATGATAAATTAACCCCGGCAGTAACAAGTAATGCTGCAAGAGCTGCAAAAACCACCCATTTATACGGCTTAATAAACTGAAAAATAGGAATTAAACTACTAAAAGCAGCTTTGTCTTTTTGCTCGGTTTTACTATTGCTCATAGTGGATTCTTTTAGATGAATAGGGTATAGATATGGTTACTTAAATCATAATTTCAATAACTAACTAAGGGACTAACCATGACAACTGAAAAAGTAACGGGCGAATTTAACGTTAAACTCAATCCTATTGAAGGTTATGCAAAGGGCATTGATGGCGTAAACCTGGGTCGTATGTCGATTGATAAAACGTTTACAGGTGAGCTTGATGCAACCAGCACTGGCGAAATGCTCAGTGCTATGACCGCAACTCAAGGCAGTGCCGGTTATGTGGCAATTGAACAAGTAGTTGGCACACTTGCAGGTCTTCAAGGCAGCTTTGTGCTGCAACATTTTGGCACTATGGATAAAGGCCAAGATTCATTAATTTTAAACGTGGTGCCAGATTCTGGCAGTAATGAACTTGCAGGCCTTAGCGGAAAAATGGCAATTCGCATCGAAGCAGGTATACACATTTATGATTTTGAGTATCAATTATAAGCGATACAGCCATGCAGAAAATAATTGAGTTTAAAAAGCAGCGTGGCTTTTTTAGAGGCGGTATTGATATTGACGCACTTAATGAGCGAATTTATCAATTAAACCAAGATGGCTGGAAAGTAATAAATGTTAGCGCCTCTGCAGGATTATACGGCCAAGTTTATGCATACATCTTACTTATTGAAAATGAAGAACTATAAGGAATATAAATGACGTTATCACTGTGGCTAAGCTTAGTCGCCATTTGTATGATGGGTGCAATGTCTCCTGGGCCAAGTTTGGCTGTGGTGTTAAAACACAGCATTCATGGCAGTATGAAGAACGGCATGTTGGCAGCGCTGAGTCATGGTGTTGGCGTCGGTTTTTATGCTGCAGCATCGTTACTTGGCCTCGGTGCAATAATGTTGCAATTTCCTACTGTGTATCAAGTGTTAGTTTACTTAGGTGCAGCGTACTTGGCATATTTAGGGGTTAAAATCTTATTAGCCAAACCAAGTAATAGTGAGTTAAAAGTGGCTCAGCAAAGTGGCAGTGCAAAACAAGCCTTGCAAGACGGCTTTGCTATTGCGTTTCTAAATCCTAAATTAGCGGTATTCTTTTTAGCCCTGTTTTCACAGTTTATAGATCCTGCCAATCTCAGTTTTAAGGTCGGTTTGATTATGTGCTTAACGGTTTTTACTATTGATACTGGCTGGTATCTGATTGTTGCAGCATTGACAGAGCTTTCAAAGAAGCGCTTTGCTTTTACTAAATCATCCCCATGGTTTGATAAAATATTAGCGGTGATTTTTATTGGTCTAGCAATAAGGGTGGTGCTAATGGTGTAGTTTATTAAACTTAACTAATCCTTACTACTTCCCTTTAAAGCTGTTTTTAGCAATTTCTAATTCACCTGTGTAATAGTGGCTTATGACTGAGTTATTCCGTTAGTCAGTCAATTTATTTTACGTTATCTACATGATCGCAGCACTTCTAAACTAAGTTCCTCACCTTGCTAGCTATTGCCCTTACTGCTGCATACGTATTCATCACACTTATTTTACTTTTTAGTTACACTTTATTGGTTTTATTTTATCCACAATTTCAAAACAAACAGCACACAATTATAAAATCAATAGGGTAGAAAGCTCATGGGGAAATTCAAACTAAGTGCGTTAATGCTCGCAATGTTTGCAGCCAGCAGTGTATTAGCTGCGGTTGAAAGTGACGCGCAAAGTACCGTAAAAAAACCACAACTAGAAGAAGATCTTGAAGTCATTGAAGTGCGTGGCTTTAGTCGTAGTTTAATCCAATCACTTAATCAAAAACGCTTTACTGATACGGTATCTGAGCAGTTATCGGCGGATGACTTAGGTGCTTTGCCTGATGTATCTATGGCTGATGCGCTCACTCGGTTACCGGGGATCTCAGCGGTACGAACCGGCGGGCAGGCGGCAGAAATCAACATTCGCGGTATGTCCGGTGGATTTGTATTTTCAACTTTAAATGGCCGTGAACAGGTATCAACTAGTGGCAGCCGTAGTATTGAGTTTGACCAATATCCGTCTGAATTGATCAGCTCAGCAGCCGTGTATAAATCACCAAAAGCATCGCTTATCGAAGGTGGTGTTGCAGGTACGGTAGAACTGCAAACAGCTAGCCCGCTTGATAATGATCAGCAACATAAGTTTGTGGTTAACGCCAGAGGTATGTACAACGACCGAGCGTCAGAGGTGAACGATGCCACTGAGTTTGGCGACCGCATTAGTTTTTCCTATCAAGGTAAATATCTTGACGATACTTTAGGTGTCGCACTTGGTTATGCACGGTTATTTCAACCCAGCGTAGCAACACAGTTTATTGGCCTTGCCTATAACGATAATAAAGACGTTGATGGTGTTGCAAATGATACTAATGGCCCCGAACTTAAACCTGAAAATGAGTATATCAGCGAAGGTTTTGAGCTTCAGCATTTAGGTGGAGAAGAAACCCGTAACGGTTATATGGCGGCGATTGAATGGGCACCGGTGGATAATTTTAAATTAAAAGGGGACGTGTTTTTATCACGCTTTGATACTGAGTCATTTGCCCGTGGGTTACGAGTGAAATTAGGTGGCCCAACGGCCACTTATACAAACGCTCAGCTAGAGGGAAATTCAGTAGTTGGTGCCTCTGTTAATCGTACTTCAAAAGGCTACACTCGCGTTGAAATTGTGAATGATGATAACCAAGACTTTGATGAAGTAGATAGCTACGGTGTTAACGCCGATTGGCAAGTGACAGAACGTTTAAACGTTAATGTTGATGTGTCGCTGTCACGGGCTAAAAGTAACTTTCGCAATGGCTTATTGTGGGCGTTGGTTGCCGAAGACGCCTCAGCCGAAGAACCTGTGTTAGATAAAAACGTATCAATAAACTACCAACTTAATGGTTTAAATTTACCTGATGTAGGCTTTAATCAAGCGGCTGCATTTAGCGATATCGACCGAGTAATGGTTAGTAAATACGGTATTTACCCTTATCAAAATGAAGATGAAGTAAGCGCTTATCGCCTTGATTTTAAATACGAGCTGAATAACAGCTGGTTTAGCTCTATTGAATTTGGCGCGCGTTATTCAGATCGTGAATACAGCAATAACCGCTCAGTATTTGAATACGGTAATGATGGTGATTTTTCAGTGAGTGAGCCGCCACTGCGTTTAACCAATGACATGGTAAATGTTGTTGACTGGGAAGGTGACTTTAGTTATTTCCCATCATATTTGGCGATTGATTTAGACAAAGCGCTTAATGCTTGGTTTCCTGAAGGCGCACCGGAGCCAGTTAAAACCTGGGGTAACGCCGATGGCGTTGTCGATCTTGATGGTGATGAAATACCTGATACACAAGGCTATACCACTAACTACTCATGGACCATGTTACAAAGTGGCTCAGTATATGAGGAAGTGCTTTCAGCGTACGCCATGCTTAATATTAATACTGAAATTGGTACTATGCCGGTACTGGGTAATATTGGTATTCGCCGTGTTGATACCGACCAATCGGCCACTATTTTAGAAAATGTTAATGGTGATTTATCACTCGGTGCACAAAACATTACCGACAGTATCGGCATCATAAATCAAAATTATTTACCTAATGTACTTGGCACAACTTATACCGATTATCTGCCATCCCTTAATTTAAACTTTCAGCTAACGGATAACACGCAATTACGCTTTGCGGCGGCTAAAGTAATGTCGCGCCCACCGATTAATCGCCTAGCGGGGGACGCCAGTGCGCAAGCTGATAAAACCAGTGGCAAAATTAACGGCTCAAGTACCAATAATCCATTCTTAAAACCATTTTATGCCGACCAATACGATATCTCTTACGAGCATTATTTTGATGAGTCAGATGGTGCGCTAGTGATCGCAGGTTTCTATAAAAACATCGATTCGTTTATCGATACCATCGCCATTGAAGGGTTTGACTTCAAAGGTAATGGCTTTAACGTCCCTGACTATATAGAAAATCCAGTCAGTGGTGAGCAAGTTGCCACAACTAACGGCACTTACACAACGGCGGTAAATAACGCCAATGGCGGTTATATTCGCGGTATTGAACTTGCCTACACGCAAGTATTTTCGTTTTTACCCGCCCCTTTTGATGGCCTTGGGTTTAACGGTAGCTATTCATACACCGAGAGCGAAGTTGAATCTATCACCAGCTTAGGTGGTGAAACGGTTACACAAGGTTTACCTGGTTTGTCTAAAAACGTGTTAAACGGCACTTTATTTTACAGCTTAGATAATTTTGAAACCCGCCTTAATGTGCGTTACCGCTCAGACTTTGTTTCAGAGCAAGTGGCGATCAATGAGCAAGTGGTTAATTTTGATGCCGAGACCGTGGTCGATTTTCAAACCTCTTATCAATTTACAGACTCATTTGGCATGTTGCTACAGGTTAATAATCTTACTGATGAACCAACCCAAAGTTACTTTGGCAATGAAAACATCACCGGTACTACCCAGTACTTTGGTCGTCAGGTTTATTTAGGTTTTACCTATAGCCACTAATAGCAAATTGGAGCATAAATAATGAATAAAATAACTAAATTGACTCATTTGCTATTAGCAGTGAGCTTAACACTACTGTTTGGCTGTGGAGGCTCAGGCAGTAGCGATGTAAAAGCAGGCCAAGCCTTATTGGCTTGTGATGTACCGCAAGTCCCTAATGCAGCAGGCACTCAATGTGTTGATCCTGAGCCTATCTCTTGTGACGCACCGCTGTTTCCAGATGCAAATAATGAAAGCTGTACCAGTGGCTATAACCCCGACTTACCAGACCCTGTGGTATTTGCAGGCGAAGGTGAGGCTATTTTATTTTATAAGCGCCCAGAAAATAAGGGTTATGAAGGCTATCGTTTACACTCTTGGAATACCGACGGCTGTGATGCTTACGCGCCGCCGTTTGATGCCACCGATTGGGCTAATGGCCATGAATATAATGGTGTCGATCCAAACTATGGAGCTTATTGGATTGTCGCGCTAAAAGACGGTTATACCGAGTGCGCTAATTTTATTATTCATATTGGCACAGAAGGTTCAGGTAAAGCCCATGGTGATGTGGATTTAACCATGCCACTGATGCAGGACGACGAGCGTTTTGTACGTATGAACTTTACCTTTGACGGTGAGCCAACAGTATTTGAATACCCAGTAGAAGCGCTTGGCGAACGCCCCGTTGCAATTGACGGTGCATCAGCACACTGGATTGATTTAAATACTGTGCTGTATAAGCCAAGCAATGAGCTTACGCAGATTATTAAGCTGCATTCATCAGCTGCTGCCGATTTGGTTGTTGATGTTGATACTGGCTTAAATGGTGAAACCGTTGAATTAATGGCAACGAGTTTAACCGATGCACAAGCAGCGAAAGTACCGCACTTAACAGATTGGACTGCCTATCAAGGTAATTGGGATGCCGCTACTGCAAAACAACTTATAAAACAACAGCTCGTTGTAGCGGGCTACGATGCAGAAGGCAAGCTACTTGAAGCAAGTTTTGTGCAAACCGCCAAAGCCCTTGATGCACTTTACACCCAAGGTGAAAACGACGCAAATGAAGCCATGCTAGGCGTGCATTATAATAACAATGCAATTGATGTTTCAGTATGGGCACCAACCGCTAGCAATATGATGCTTAATGTATTTGACGCCGATAAAGCACAAGTACATAGCACTGCCATGACGTTAGACAGCAATACAGGTATTTGGTCAGTGAGTTTAGACAGCAAATACGACCGTCTTTATTACCGCTATGCGTTTGATGTTTACCACCCTACTACTCAAGCGATTGAAAGTTTATGGAGTACCGATCCTTACTCACTGAATGTATCAAGCAATGGCCTGTATTCGCAGTTGATCAACTTAAATGATGACGATACCAAACCACAAGGCTGGGATGAGCGCAGTGTACCAACAATTACCAACCCGGAAGATGCCATTATCTATGAAGGTCATGTACGTGATTTTAGTATTCGCGATACGTCAGTAAGCGCAGCAAACCAAGGTAAATATTTAGCATTTACTGAGCTTGAAAGCATCCCTATGCAGCACCTTAAGCAACTAGCTGACAAAGGTTTAACGCATTTTCACTTACTCCCTGTAACAGACATTGGCACCATTGAAGAAGATGCGGATAAGCGCGTTGAAATCACTGACACCCTAGGTAAGTTATGTGAGCGAATAGACGATGCCGCCGATGCTTGTAAAATCGAAAATAAAAACAGCATCATTGCTCATTTAATGCAAAGCTACTTTCCGGGTTCTGATGATGCTCAAGCACTTGCCAGCGCGATGCGTGATTTAGACGGTTTTAACTGGGGTTACGACCCGCATCACTTTATTGCCCCAGAAGGTTCGTATGCATCAAGCAGTGAAGGGGTTGCCCGGGTTAAAGAGACACGCGCCATGGTACAGTCACTTCAAGAGATCGGCCTTCGCGTGGTTCTTGATGTGGTATACAACCACACAACCTCATCAGGCATTTGGGAAAAGTCAGTGTTTGATAAACTCGTACCGGGTTATTACCACAGATACAGCGAAGTAACGGGCGATATCGAGCGTTCAACCTGTTGTGAAAACACCGCGACTGAACATGTGATGATGGACAAGTTTGTTAGCGATTCACTAGTCATACTTGCTCGCGACTTTGGCTACGATAGCTTTCGCTTTGATGTTATGGGGCACATGCCTAAATCATCAATTTTAGCAGCGCGTGAAGCGGTGCAAGCTGTTGACCCTGACAACTACTTTTATGGCGAAGGTTGGGATTTTGGTGAAGTCGCTAATAACCGATTGTTCACTCAAGCTAAGCAAGCTGATATGGCTGGCTCTGAAGTTGGCACATTCAATGACCGCATCCGTGAGGCTGTGCGCGGTGGTGCTATGTTTAGCAATAACCCGACCGATGGTAATTTAGCAGACCAAGATACTCTGCGTTTATCACTGGCGGGTAATTTACAAAACTATATCCTGAAAGACTTTAAAGGTAATTCGGCAAAAGGTAATAGCTTTAGCTGGAATACTCAGCCGACGGCTTATGCTTTAGACCCTGCTGACAGCATTAACTACGTATCAAAGCACGATAACGAAACCTTATGGGATCAACTGCAATATAAACATGCAACAAGTATGAGTATTGAGCAACGAGTGCGTGCGCATAATATGGCATTAGCAATTCCATTAGTAAGCCAAGGTATCCCGTTTATGCAACTTGGGGCTGATTTACTACGCTCAAAATCAATGGATCGTGACAGCTACAATGCAGGGGATTGGTTTAATGCGGTAGATTTAACGAAAGAAAATAATAATTGGAATATTGGTTTACCTAATGCTGAGAAGAACCAACAGAAATGGCCTGAAATCATTAAGGTCTCAGGTAATCCACAAGCTGCTGCACAGCCGCAAGATATAGCTTACGCAGGGGATGTGTTCCAAGAGTTTTTAGCTATTCGTAGTAGCAGCCCATTATTTAGATTAACCACAGAGCAAGATGTTATTGACCGTGTAGGTTTTCACAATGTTGGTAAAAACCAGCAACATGGTTTGATTGTAATGAGCATTGATGACGGTCAAGGTTTTGCAGATTTAGATAACCAAGTTGACGCGCTCGTAGTAGTAATTAATGCAACTGAGCAAGCGCTTTCACATACAGTACCAACCGCTGCTGGGTTTGAATTACATCCAACACTTAAAAACAGCACCGATAGCAGTATGTCTGGAGTGAGTTTTACTGCCAGTGAAACCGACGGTACATTTACAGTCCCAGCTTATACAATCGCGGTATTTGTAAAACCACAAGGCGAGAACCAAGGTGTAGGCTTAAGTGCGAATGCAACAGTGGGCGCGCCAGACGTAGTGCCTTTTGGCAGCACCACAGTATATGTGCGAGGTAGTTTAAATGATTGGGGCACAGCTGACAGCTTTGAGTATATGGGCAATGGTGAATACCGTATCGCTATTACTTTAACTGCAGGAGATTATGAATTTAAAATTGCCTCTGAAGATTGGTCGAGTGTGGATTTTGGCGCGCTGTCTGATGCTGATAAAGCAGTGTTGGAAAATCAAACCGAGCCTTTAATGCGCAGTGGCGCGAATATGACCTTTAATGCCGCAATTGATGCAACTTATGTATTCTCGTTTGATGCCAGCGATAAAGACAATCCAACGCTGAGAATTTATAACGAAGAACGATTCGTTGGCACGCCTGTATTTGTTCGTGGCAGCTTAAATGAATGGGGCACCAGTGATGAGTTAATCTATCAAGGTAAAGGCGTTTATACCTTTACTAAAATACTCAGTGTAGGCAGTTATGAATTTAAAATTGCTTCTGAAGATTGGGATACCGTTGATTATGGTTCCGGTGAAGCGGATGCAATCGTAACCGTTGCCGAAGATAAGTTATTAGCTGTTAAAGGCGCTAATATGACGATGGATGTTGCAACCGAGGGTGAATATCAGTTCATTTTTGATGCCAGTGATTTGAATGCACCCACGCTGAGTGTATTTAATGCGCAAATGTTTGCAGACACTCAAGTTTACTTACGTGGCAGCTTAAATGGCTGGGGTACCGACAACCCCCTAATCTATCAAGGGAATGCTATTTATAGTACATCACTTGATTTAGATGCCGGTGATTATGAGTTCAAAATAGCCTCTGAAGATTGGAACACTGTGGACTACGGCGGCAAAGGTGAATCTCCACAGGTTATAGTTGGCGAGCAAAGTTTGCTTGAAGCTGTAGGGGCAAATATTAATGTAGCCATTGCTGACGCAGGCAATTATACCTTTACGGTTATTGGCCCTAATCGTAATAATGTGCAGGTACTGATCAATAAGAACTAAGCATTAATACACTTTATAAACAATCAGAACCGAGTATCCTAGATGCTCGGTTTTTTTATGATCAAATTGCAGCCTAGGCAAAGTTAGCGTAATTTATAATCATAATACGATTATGGGTAACTACGATGTCAGAAGCTATGTTAAAAAGTGCTACGTTTGATCCTAAAATAAAGCCTTATTGGTTAATTTTTGCAGTATGTGCAAGCACCTTAGGAGTTGTGACTATTCCGCTTATCCCGGTAATAGTACTGATTGTTTGGATTGTAAGTGGCAGTATATTAGCCGCTATGTCGGCTCAATTACTTGAGCGTAAACTGGTAGTAAAGCGCGGTGTATTTTTCAAAGAAGAAAAGTCCATCCCACTTGAAAAAATAACTGACGTCGGGTTAAGCCAAGGCCCGTTGATGCGTTTATTTGGTTTATATCGACTAAGCTTTGAAACCGCAGGTCAGTCTGGTCATGGCGCATTAGTATCGTTACTTGGGGTAGTTGATGCCAGTGAGTTTCGCGAGGCAATCTTAACTCAAAAAGATAATCTAACCGCACAGCAACCAACAAAAGCGAACAGTGATGAGCCACAAAGCCAAGTTGAGCTAATACGCGCACTTACTTACAGTGTGAAAAATATTGAACAAATGTTAGTGACGTTATTGGATGAGCGGAAATAGTTAGATATGAGTAATCCTATTTTGCTTTAAGGAACATATGGAAAATACACCTTATATTAAGCTGTTTCGTAGGAAGACTCTGATACCAAGATTCATTGTTTTATTCTCGGTGCTTGTAGTTATTTTTCTAGCAAGCTTTTTATTTTTTACGGTTAATAGCCCTGAATCAAAAGCTAAAAACTTTCTCAAAAAACACGAGAATGATTTGGAGCACGCCATTTTACTTGCAGAGCAAAGGGATCTTCAGGCTGTACAATGGGTTGATGATAAAAGTGGTGAGCGTTTCGCGCATAAGTTAATAAGAAAAAAAGGCAGTAAAGAATTCGTGAAGGTGACCGATTCAAGTTTGGATGAGCTCACTGAGTTTTTACTGAATAAAAATATAGATGTTCTTTGGATTCAATATTTTCAGGGTGTTTGGTTGATTAGAAAAGCATTTACCTTTTCATACCAGGATAGGCAACAAGAAGGTTATTTTGTTTTTGGTAACCCTGAGAAAATAGGTTTATGTGTGCTCGGTTACGGCGCTAAAGATTATGGTAAGTACGAACATGTAACTGGCAATTGGTATATGGCAATGTGCGAGTATCCGCGAAATTAATACAATGCTATGCCAATGTATTCACTAAACAGGGAGCTTAAGTTTACATTCGATAACCCAAGACTATTACATTAACTATTATTGGTTCCTGTTGTTTTAACCCTCCCAAAGTGTCTTATGCTATTAGCTCAAATTATCTCTAAACCCCTTGTTTTGTACCTTTTGTGGGTGTAATTTAAAGCGATTTTATCTGAAAAGGATGCAGTTTTATTAGGGTTCAAAGTAGTTGATTTCTAATAGGGCTCTAATTTCGTAGCATATATTTGTGCTACACAAACACATGGAGAGAAGTTAAATGGCTAGTAAAGAGTCAACCGCAGTGATTTGGATGTTGTCAGATTCATTTATCTTAAGTGTGATGTTACTAATCGGTGGTTTTTTAGGTAAAGCTATCAGCCCATTCCAAGTTGTCTTTTTGGTTAATGTAATTGCAGCTTTTGCGGCCATTATATTATTCTCGAAAGGCAAATGGGAAAATATCAAACCCCAAAAAATGAAGCTACATATTTTCAGAGGACTGCTTGGTGTTAGTTCAACAATATGTTTGTTTTATGCTCTGCAATATCTAAGTTTAGCGGAAGTAACCGCGATTAACTTTTTTGTGCCACTTATAACGTCCATTTTGTCGGTGTTTATCTTTAGAGAAAAACCAAAAGCCTATGTCTATATCGCTATTATTTTGAATTTAGCTGGAGTGATGATGCTGCTTTCTCCAAAACTAATGGCGAGCCAAGTAACGCAGCAAAACCTCTATCTAGGATTGATCTTTGCACTGTCAGCGGTAGCTATTTTAGTCATTTATAATATTAATTTAAAGAAAATAGGCAATGCAGAGAAAGTTGTGCCTCAAATGGTTTTTGCTCCCCTCTATTCGGCGATTATCTTATTACCCGTCGCTATTTTTGTGTGGAAACCTTTAGATACAAATAGTGCTCTACTAATTATGCTATATGGTGGGCTCCTTATTACTAAACTTGCAGCACGTTTTTTCGCTTTTAATAAAAGTGACTTATCTAAGCTAATGCCGCTTGAATATGCGCAAATTCTATTTTCTAGTATTTTGGGCTACATTTTTCTTCAACAAACTCAAACTTTATTGGGTATCGCAGGCATTGTATTGATCGTGCTATCAAGTATCGCTCATGTTTTATTCATGCACTTTGAGAGGAATAGCGACACTAAGAATATGAAAGGAATTACCAATGATTAAAGTCTTAACGCAAAAATTCCGGCGATCAAGTGATCGCCGGGCTGTTTTAATCTTTCACCTAAAGCTTTTTCCTAGCACCTAGAATCTTTACCCTTGTATTACTGGCTGACCTGCTAGCATACGTAGTTCTTTACTGCGCTCGGTTTGCATTTCGTATGAAGCGGTTTTAATGCTGCTCACGTAATTCCACTTAGCGGTGGCTTGCTCTGGGGTAAAAGTAACGGTTAAGTAGCCACGATCTACGAGGTTGTTATAGATTAAATCATTAACCAATAATGGGATTACTTGCTCCATTTGTGCGGTTGCTTCTGGCCCTTGGGTATTCAGCGCTAAGTACTCTTCAAGACCGGGCGAAGACACTGATGAGGTAGCAAATTCAACACCAGCATTTTGTGATGCAGCAATTGGGTTGCTGGCGTCGGTGGTTAATTGGCCCGCCCACGCATTATGAGTATCGCCAGCTAATACAACTAGGTTCTTTTGTGTCGCTATCGCAGTGCCTAGTAATACTTCACGTTCATAAGCATAACCGTCCCATGCATCTAAATTGTAAGGCGCAGTGGTATCAACCCGCGCGCGTTCTGCATCAGTGACTGTTGGATCACCGGCTAGAATGCGGCCCTTAATTTGTGCTAGTTCTGTAAATAATGCTGATGCTTGGGCTAATAAAGCATTTGTATCGGCGCCATTAGCTTGACTTACTTGCAGGCTAACTAAAAGTTGCAGTACTTCAAACGGTAGGTGCATCTTGGTCATTAATACTTGTTGGCCAAGTACTTGCCATTTTGAACTAGAGTTTGTCATGCCATCGGTAAGCCAGGTTAGCTGCTCATTTCCCAGCAATGCACGCGTTGGCGAGCTAATCGCAGCAACAAAGTCACTTTGCCCCTGCGCACTGGTTAAATTAAAGTCACCGTAGCTTAGTTGCTCATCGCGAGCGAGTACTCGGGTATCAAGCATATACAGCGAGACTAAATCACCAAATTCAAAACGACGGTAAATACGTTCTTTATCAGCTACATTACGTATAGGCATCCACTCAAAGTAGGCTTGTAAAGCGTGCATTTTACGCGCGTTAAATTCACCTTCACCATCGTTATGATTTTCTGCGCCTTCACGCCAAGTATCATTAGTAACCTCATGGTCGTCCCACACGGTTATAAACGCGCAATTGCTATGGGCAGCTTGTAAGTTACTATCGCTGCGATAATGGGCATAACGTTTACGGTAATCAGTTAGGCTGATTATTTCGTCACTATTGTCTTCAGGTAGGAGGCGACCAAGTAAAGCAGCGTCTTCACTGGCATAGCCACCATTGCCGTATTCATAAATGTAGTCACCAAGGTGAAGTACAGCATCAAGGTCCGTTTGTTTAGCTATTTCACCATACACATGGAAAAAGCCAGCAGGGTAGTTAGCGCAAGACACGACTGCAAATTTTACTTTATCAATGCTACCCGTTGGTAATGTTTTACCTGTGCCAACAGGTGAAGCTTTACCGTTCGAAATAAAGCGATAGTAGTAAGTGGTGTTGGCATCTAAGCCTTGTAAGTCAACTTTTAGAGTGAAGTCACTGGTTGCTGATATCAGGGTTTCACCGTCATGGCTGATATTATTAAAGTTAGGATCGGTGGCTGCTTGCCATTGTACTTTTATGCTAGTGGTTGTTGCGTCAACGGGTGTTACACGAGTCCATAAAATTAGGCTGTCACTAAGTGGGTCGCCGCTGGCTACACCGTGATCAAAGCTAACCTCAATAATTTCATCATCATCGTTATCTAAAGTGCAACCTGTGATACCTAATGATAAAACGGCAGCGCCAAAACCAGCTGCCGATGCCTTTAAAAAACTTCTTCGTGTAAACGTCATTGCTCTGTACCGTTAAAAGTAAAACTACGAGCTTATCCGACCAGTGTGACTTTTATATGAAGTTGTGATGCTATTTGTATTAAAGCAGCTAGCTTGACGTTAGGTACAAACTAGGGTAAAAATTCAGGAATAAAAAGTTAATAATACATTCTTAAGGCTGCAGCTATTTTGTTTACATTAAAACAAAAAGTTTTCTTAGTAATTACACTACTTATTGCTAGTTTTGATTTTATGTATATAAGAATGAATATCGACTTAGCCCAACAGACACTTCACGAATCCCTTGTAAAAGACAGTAATGTATTACGCTCAAGTTATGAATTAGTTATGGCTAAAGAGCAAGAAAATATGCAAGCGATGGCTACTTTTATTGCGAGTGACCCTGCTGTGACAGCCATTTTCTCTAAAGCAAAAGATAATGCTGAAAAAGGCGGGGAGGAAGCTTTAAAGGAATCAGCCAAACTGCGCCAGCAATTGTATGAAAAAGTTTCTCCTGCATGGAAAGTAGTTCAGAATAAGTTTGCTGCTCGTCAGTTACACTTTTTATTTGGTCCTGGGGCCAAAAGTTATCTTAGAGTTCATCGACCAGAAAAATTTGGCGATAATATGGATGATGTTCGCCATACTATCGTTGATGTTAATACGTATAAAAAAGCTGTATCTGGTTTTGAAACGGGTAGGGTGTATTCTGGTATTAGAGGTGTAGTTCCGGTTTTTAATGCTGGAGTCAGTGCTGTTGAAAAAAAGTATATCGGCGCTCTCGAAGTGGGCTCTTCATTTAATTCTTTAGTATCAGCACTCGATGAACAATTAAATATTGGAGTCGCAGTATTTTTATCGAGGAAGCATATAGAAAGTATTATGTGGCAAGACGCAATAGAACAACGATTTAAAAATATTTTAGTTAATTGCGATTGTTATCTAGAAGCAACATCCAGAGGTGGTATTGATAAAATAATAAAATCTGAAGACAAAAAATTTGATTTTTCTGACTCAGGTATAGAGCGTATTCAGGTCGATGGAGAAAACCTGATGTTAACTTTTTTCCCATTGAAAGATTATATAGGAAAAAAACATCCTGAGAGAGAAGCTATTGGGGCTGTTATTTTTTGGCGTAACATTGATAAACAGGTCGAATCTTTAAATGAAACAATAAAGTACAATATTTTATTAGGAATATTTGGCTTTTTATTCATTGAGGTTTTAATTTATTTTGCGATTCGTTTTGCGGTGAATTCATTAGAAAAAGAAGTGAAAGCACAAGCAAGTAATTTGATTTTTTCTAACTGGGAGATCAACCTTTCTAATAATATAATTGAAAAATTAAGAGAGGGGGTTCTTGTTACAGATGAAAACAAAAAAATTATTCGAGTGAATCAGGCTGCTATTGATATAACTGGGTATACAGAGCAAGAGCTCATAGGAAGTAGTCCTAAAGTACTTTTTTCTAATAATCACAATGGAACTTTTTTTAGCCAGTTATGGGACAGTATACAAACAACGGGAGAGTGGGTAGGAGAGATTTGGAATAAGAAAAAAAATAATGAATTACTCGTTGAAGCCGCCACAGTAATGGTGGTTAAAGATGAGCGAGGAAAAACGCGTAATTATCTGGCTGTGTTTTCTGATGTCACCGATAAAGTTAAACACCAACGTTATTTAGAAGAAGCTGCATTTACGGATTCATTAACTAAGCTCCCCAATCGAATAGTATTACAACAACGTTTTGAACAAGCATTAAAATTAGCTAAGCAAGAGAGGCAATCTATTTATTGTGTCTTTATAGACCTCGATAAATTTAAACCAATCAATGATACTTTTGGGCATGATGCAGGGGATTTTGTACTAACGACTTTATCAGAGCGTATGTCTAAGACAATCGGAGCTGAGGATACATTAGCTCGAATTGGTGGGGATGAATTTGTTGCTGTTATTAATAACCTGAATTCCAAACAGGAATGCATTGAGTTATTACAAAAGTTGGTACAAGTTATAAAGACACCTATGTACTACAATAAGCAAAAATTGACTTTATCTGCAAGCTTTGGGATTAGTATTTGGGATTATTCAGGTATCAATTTAACAGTTGATGAGTTATTGCAACAAGCAGATGAAGCCATGTATCAAGCCAAAAATTCTATGACAAGTGACTATATATTTTATGGTGAAAACACTCAAAGCTAACCTAAGTTTCAGGTTAGCTTATTTATATAAACAGCAAACTTAAGGTGAGCTGATGATTTATAGTCAAAATACCTGACAAACTTCCCCTGCATTACAAGTAATCACAGTGACATTCTCATAGCCAATTCGAGTCAGGGCTTCTGCACTTAATGTGGCCCGTGCGCTACTGGCGCAATGTAAGTAAATAGGTCGTGTTGAATCTTTTTCAATTTCCATGAGCTTCATTTCAAGTAAACCTCTAGGGATATTAATTGCCCCTGTTGCAGCTTTTGCAGCATGTTCAGCAGGCTCACGTACGTCAATTAGCAGGCCTTTATTCTCGGCAATTTCTAGCTTAGCTTGTGTGGCGTCGATACGACGTTGATTTGGTGCAATAATTTTTAGTAAGTCAGGGATTGATGTAAGCATATTATTCCTCGAAACCAAGTTTTTTTAATACTGTGATCATAGGGCACCATTTGCTAAATGCCGATTGAATTAAGTTTAGAGCAATAAACACAGTAAACCAAACCCACTGTGGGTTGTGAAAGTGTTGTAGTAATAATGAAATACCAATCATTACTCCTGCAATTAGGCGCAGTGCGTCGTTTAGTTTCATAGTGAACCTTATTTATTGTGTTTGTTACTTTTAATATATTCGATAAATATACATTAGTAAATTCTAATATTAGACTTTTCTAATATATACTTTTATACTTAGCGTGTAATTTGAATATAAGGCTGTATTTATGAGCATTAACTTCGCTGCCATGGCTACTAATGTTGAGCGCGCTGAGCAATTATTGAAAATTCTTGCTAATAAAAACCGTTTGATGATTTTGTGCTCTTTACAGGAGCGTGAAATGAGTGTGTCTGAATTAAATGAATCGATACCTCTTGCGCAGTCTGCTTTGTCGCAACACTTAGCTGCATTACGCAAAGCAAATATTGTAAATACCCGTAGAGATGGGCAAACAATTTTTTACCGAGTGATCGATGAAAATGCGCAAGCTATGCTGGCGACATTATATGGTTTGTTTTGTAAGGACTGAGCTTAATGAGTGGACTTGATAGTGCAGTAAAAAATAGCCTAAATGGTCGTATTCCGATCATTATTTTTGTCATGGCTGTATTGCTTGGCATGATGGCTTTAAAGCAAACTCCTCGAGAAGAAGAGCCTCAAATTGTCGTTCCCATGCTTGATATTTATGTCTCAGCCCCTAATGTTGAAGCGCCAGAAGTTGCTAGGCTGGTTACTCAGCCACTTGAGAAACTGTTAGCGCAATTACGCGGTGTTGAGCATATTTATTCAACCACACAAAGTAATGGCACTGTGGTGACATTGCGCTTTACTGTGGGTCATGATCGTGAACAAGCAATCCTCGATACTTACGCCAAACTATATAGTTATCAACATACCATGGCGTCAGTTATTAGCTCATGGCAGGTGCGCCCGGTCGAAGTAAATGACGTGCCGATTGTGATGCTAGGCTTATTTAGTAAAGATCCTAAATTATATAACGACTATGAGTTAACCCGTTTTGCTAACGAAATTGCGAATAGTTTACAGCGCATAGAAAACACCAGTGAAGTTAAAGTGATTGCTGGGCGCAAACGCACTTTAACGGTCAATTTAGATGCGACGGCCCTAGCAGCTCATCAAACTACGCTCAGCGATGTTTATTATGCACTGAGTGTATCTAATCAATTATCTCAGGTTGGCAGTGTTGTTAATGCAGAGCAACAAATCATGCTACAAGCTGGTGATGTGTTACGAACAAAAGCCGCGATTGAGCAGCTTGTTGTAAATGTTATTAACGGCAAAAGTGTTTATTTAAAAGATATTGCTAACGTAATTGATGGGCCGAGTGAGCCACAAAATTATCAATGGTTAGCGCAATCTGATACCACACAAGAGCATCCTTTAGTCACCTTAAGTGTTGCTAAAAAAGCGGGCACAAATGCAGTCGCGGTCGCAAATGATGTACACGCGATGATGGCTGATTTAAAAACTAATTTTTTACCTTCGCAAATAGATTACACAATACTTAGAGATTACGGGCAAACCGCTAACGAAAAAGTGAATAACTTAACCTCAAGCTTAGTGTTTGCGGTATTTACCGTAGTGATTTTTGTTGGCGTGTTCTTAGGCTGGCGACCCGCTATCGTTGTTGGTTTAGCTGTGCCAATTTGTTATGGCATAACCTTAAGCCTCGATTTTGCGTTTGGTTACACCATCAACCGAGTAACGTTATTTGCATTGATATTATCACTGGGCTTGCTGGTGGATGATCCGATAACGGGCATTGATAATATTAGCCGTTTTTTACAAAACAAAGGCAATAAAAAACAACAGATTGTCGCTGCAATGAGCGAAATACGTGGTGCATTATTAATGTCGACACTGACCATCATGGTGGCTTTTATTCCTTTGGCTTATATCACTGGCATGATGGGCCCATATATGGCACCAATGGCATTTAATGTGCCTGTAAGCGTGATGGTCTCAACCATTGTGGCATTCTTTGTAACTCCTTGGCTTGCCATGAAGTTATTAAAAGAACCGGTTGTTGAGCACAATGATTTAACTTCCCCTAAAGTAGCTATTTATGAACGCTTATTAACGCCTTTACTGGCCAGTAAAGGGCGCGCAAAACTGATTTTATGGGCAACCTTAGGATTATTTATTATCAGTGCATTGCTGCCCGTGATGCGAATGGTGCCGCTGAAGTTATTGCCGTTTGATAATAAAAATGAACTACAAGTACTGATAGATATGCCCGAGGGGACGAATCTGGAGCAAACAACACTGACCGCTCGTAAAGTACAAGCTATAACATGGCAGCTTAGTGAAGTAAGTGAAATAGCTGCGTATGTTGGGCAACCATCAAGCATGGATTTTAATGGTATGGTGCGCGGTTATTATCGCCGTGAGGCCGCTAATTTAGCTGAGCTTAGAGTATTACTATTAGACAAAGCGCAGCGCGAGCAACAGTCTCATGGTGTCGTGATGCGTTTACGTAAACAGCTTGAGCCATTGGCCGTTAATGGCATTGTGATAAAAGTGGTTGAAGTTCCACCCGGGCCGCCAGTATTTAGCACCTTAGTGGCTGAAGTGTATCGTGATCCGTTTGTTGATACGCAAACCCACCATCAAGCGGCTCAACAAGTTGCACTACGACTGAAGCAAGAGCCCCATGTAGTTGAAGTTGATACAAGTATTGCAGCCACGGCTCCGATGCAGCGCTTTATTACCGATAAAGCCAAGGCGGCTTTGTCGGCGGTATCAACACAAGATATTGCCAATACATTAACGATTGCATCTGCGGGTAAAAATGTGGGCGTAATGTATGTCAGTGGTGAAACGCAGCCCGTTGAGATCAAAATGCAATTACCATATCAGCAGCGAAACCAATTAGCGCAACTGCTTGCTATACAAATCAGAGGTGATAGAGAGCTGGCAAAATCAACTAATGAGTTTGGTTTAACTAGTGCGCCACGACCGTTGGTGGCTTTATCTGAGCTGGGTGAATTTCATAACCTAAATGTCGCAAAACCGATTATGCGTAAAGACCAACGCGAGGTTGTATACGTGATGGCAGAGCTTAATGGCCGTACTCCTGCAGAAATCATTGCGGACGTAAACGCTGATTTAAATGTAAGTAGCGATGATTTTGAGCAAACAAATTGGTTAGCCCGCAGCTTTTTTAATAACGGTGGAACTCAGGCTTGGCAATTACCACAAGGCACGCATGTAACGTTTAGTGGTGAAGGTGAATGGCGGATCACAATTGATGTGTTTAGAGATATGGGAATTGCGTTTGCTTTTGCGTTAACCGCCATTTTTATTATTTTACGAATACAAACGCAATCTGCCAGTTTATCGCTGATTATTATGTCGGCTATTCCACTTACTGTGATTGGTATTATGCCGGGTTTTTGGTTATTAAATCAGTTTGGTGAGCGCTCCATAGCCGGTGCTCCAGAGCCTGTGCTATTCACCGCAACAGCGATGATCGGCATGATAGCACTTGCTGGTATTGTGGTGCGTAACTCGCTTATTTTAGTTGAGTTTATTAATCAAGCTCGCGGGCAAGGGATGGCAATAAAAGCGGCATTGATTGCCGCAGGCACAACGCGGATGCGGCCAGTATTACTGACTGCTGGCACAACTTTATTAGGCAACTTAGTGATTACGTTAGACCCCGTATTTAGTGGTCTTGCTATCGCTATTATTTTTGGCATTGTGGCATCAACATTGTTTTCGTTGTTTGTGGTGCCGCTAGTTTATTATTTAGTGTTTGCGAACACACAAACAACCGAGGATGAAGCTCATGCAAGGTAAATCAAAACTGTTCGGCTCAATCATTGCGTTGTTAGTGATTATTGTTGCTGTGCTTTATATGGCAGGCAGCTTTTCAAATAAACAAGCCGCAGGAAATAAACCCGTATTAGCAACGACATATGAGGGAAAAGTCGCTACCGTTGAGCTGACGGCGATCAAGCGCAGTGAAGATGTTCCCGGTACTGTGATTGCAAAACAAAACACGCAAATTTCGTCACGAGTGATGGCACAAGTGGAACGTTTAAATGTACGTGCTGGTGATAGTGTTGTGCAAGGCGATGTTCTCATTACTTTGCAGCAAGACGATTTTAAAGCGCAATTGGCACAAAGTGATGCGCAAATAAAAGCCATTCAAGCGTCACTTACACAAGCTGATAAACAGCTTAAGCGCGTAACTGACTTATATTCACAAGGGTTGGTATCGGTTAGTGATAATGATGAGGCAAAAGCGAAATTTGATAACTTAACCGCAAGCTTAGCTGTTGCCAAGCAACAGCAAACCCAAGCACAAGTCGCACTTGAATTTACCCGTATAAAAGCGCCCATTTCTGGAGTTGTTGTAGAGCGGTTAGTTGAACCAGGTGATACCGCAGTGCCTGGTTCACCTTTATTGGCACTTTATAATCCACAACAATTACAGCTTGAATTTAATGTGCGAGAACGTCAGGCAATTAGCCTCACACTGGGTCAAAGCTTAACGGTCAGTTTGCCTTCACTTAATATAACCGCTGTTGCGGTGGTGAGTGAAATTGTTCCGATTGCCGATAGTGCTGCACGTAGTATGTTAATTCGTTTAGAGTTGCCAACACAATCAAACTTGATGCCTGGTTTATATGCACAGCTTCACTTGCCACTGGATACCGAGCAAGGAATTTTAATTGAGCCAAGTTGGGTGCATGAGTACGGTCAATTAGCCATGGTATATGTTATTAACGAGCAAAAGATTGAGCGCCGCTTTGTTCGTTTAGGGGAGGTGATTAATGCTAAACAGCATATTATCGCCGGGCTTAACGCCGGCGACACATTAGCGGTGGATTTTAAACCTAAATGAAGGTCGCAACTTCATCGAGTGATTTTTTCACCAAGGCATGATTAGGAACAGTAGCATCATCACTTGGGTAACCGGCAATGAGCAGCATATAGGGGCGTTCGTTGTCTTTGTCGCGGCCACAAATGTCGGTTAAAAAGCTCATTGGTTTAGGTGTGTGAGTCAGTGTTGCAAGCCCTGCGCGATGTAATGCTTGAATTAAAAAGCCGGTGGCAATACCGACTGACTCATGCACATAGTAGTTGGTGTTTTTATCATCAGTATTTAAGCCGCCTTTCTTTTGGCTGAATACGGCAATTAGCCAAGGTGCATGCTCTAAATAAGGTTTGCTGGCATCAGTGCCTAATGGCTTTAGAGCATCTAACCACTCTTCACCAGCGCGGCCTTCATAAAATGAGCGCTCTAATTTCTCGGCTGCTTCACGAATTTGCTTTTTCACATCACTACTATTAATTGCTACAAAATGCCACGGTTGGTGGTTTGCACCACTTGGTGCTGTAGCTGCGGCTTTAATGCAGGTTTGAATAATATCTTTTGGCACCGGTCGGTCGCTAAAACTACGAATTGTATGACGACGCTGGCTTGTCGTTAAAAACTCATTAGCGCGTTCAAGCATCTGTTCATGTGGATATTCAATAAAGTCTGTAAGTGGTTGGTGGTCATGTTGCTGCATGGCTTTTCGCTTCTTATTAAATGTTGATAACTATTTTTATACCCAGTAGCGAGATTAGGTGCAAGTAATATCTACTTTACAGTTATGTTATTTCCTAAAATAATGATTACTAATTGCACGTTGTGTTCACAGATTGTTCAGCTATATTATCATACAGTATAGTTCGAAATTAAGAATGCATGGGTAGCTAAAAACAAAGCAACATTATTACAAGCACATGCTTTGAATACTCAGCCGAGCATACCGGCAGTTATTATTTAGACATTCAAAAATCATTAGTTCAGGCAGATTTTGTCGATAACTTAGTTATATAAAGTTATCGCTAGTGCAAACTGATGATGAAATAACTACTGCAGTATTAAATACAGCTTTGAGTTAGTGTTACTTCAGAATTTAAGTTCACCTCTCCTAAGAGTGAAACCAAGCCGCACTTATTGCGGCTTTTCTGTTTTCATTCTGTTACAAAATTACAACCTCCTGCTATTGTTACTAACTTACTGGTAATGTAACTTACTTCGTATAAATAATTATTATAATCAAATACTAGGAAGTAAAAATGCTATCAATAACTGGGTTATCAAAAACTTACGATAACGGGGTGCACGCACTACAAGGGGTTGATTTATCAATAGGAAAAGGTCTGTTTGGATTACTTGGACCAAATGGCGCCGGTAAATCATCGTTAATGCGTACTGTTGCCACTTTGCAGTCAGCCGATGCAGGTTCTGTGATCTTTGACGGTATTGATGCATTTAAAGACCCACAAGCGCTTCGTCAGCGTTTAGGCTACCTACCACAAGATTTTGGTGTTTATCCGCGAGTTTCAGCTTATGACTTACTTGATCATATGGCTGTTTTAAAAGGGCTCGATAATAAAGCACTGCGTAAAGAGTCGGTTGAAGGCTTGTTGGCACATACAAATTTGTATCAACATCGTAATAAAGCCGTGAGTGGTTTTTCTGGTGGTATGCGCCAGCGTTTTGGTATCGCACAAGCATTACTTGGTGACCCTGATTTACTGATTGTTGATGAGCCAACAGCAGGTCTTGATCCTGAAGAGCGTAATCGTTTTCATAATTTATTAGTAAGCCTTGGCGAGAAAAAAGTGGTCATTTTATCAACTCACATTGTTGAAGATGTCGCGGAGCTTTGCCCTAATATGGCGGTATTAGCCAGTGGCAAAATTTTACTTGAAGGTAACCCAATAGCACTTACTGATAAACTCCAAGGTAAAATTTGGCAAAAAACAACCAGCCAAACTGAAGCGCAAGAGCTTGAACAGCATCTACCAGTGATTTCAAAGCGTTTATTCGCTGGGCAGACAATTTTAAATGTGTATGGTGAGCAAGCTCCTGAAGGGTTTACTGCTAGTCATGCTAACTTAGAAGATGTGTATTTTTCTACTTTGCATCAGCATCGTAATATTAGTGCAGCGTAGGGGGGATATCATGTTTTTAAATATGCTTACCTTTGAGCTGCGTTATTTTATACGTCAGCCTTCATTTTATGTAACCGCTTTAATCTTTTTTTTAGTGGCTTTTTTTGCAAGTAGCAGTGACAACGTCTTACTTGGTGGCAGCAACGTTAATGTGAATTCACCATTTAGTATCTTGATGCTAGTTAGTATTTTGCTTCAGTTTGCTATTTTTTTAGTGGTAAATTTTGTTGCTGGTTCTGCGATTCGTAATGATGAAACGAATATGTCAGAGCTAGTTTTTAGCAAGCCATTCAAGCCATTAATGTATCAATTAGGGCGCTTTTTAGGTTCGTACTGTGTTGTTGCGCTTATTTTTGCGTTTGTACCGCTGGGAATATATTTAGGATCTGGTTTTGGTTTGCTAGTTGGTTGGCTTGATCCTGAGTTGGTAGGAGATAACAAGTTAGGCTATTACTTAACGGCCTATTTTTATATGGCAGTGCCTAGCTTGTTTGTTTTAGCGGCTATATTTAATGGTGTGGCAACGTATTTTCGCTCAATGATGGCAGTATATCTTACCGCGGTTGCATTTTTAATCGCCTACTCTACCGTATCTGTTTACTTTGATGATTTAGCGTTTCGATGGATAGTGGGTTATGCCGATCCTTTTGCAAGTGGCTCATTACTTGATATTACTCGTTATTGGACTGCGAGTGATAAAAATACTCAAACGTTAGAGCTAACAGGGGTTTTACTATTTAATCGTATATTATGGGTTATATTGGCAGCTGTTATATTTTTTGCCTCAGGCAAGCTGTCATCTCGCATTGTTATCAAGCGCGAAAAGAAGAAACTCGCTGCCTCTAATTTAACTAAACAAAAAGAGGCGGCTCTCATTGCTTCTTCGGTAAATCATAAAGCGAGCGCAAGTTCTTTCAAACAACAGCTATTATTGCGCTGTGTTTTTGAGTTTAAACAAGTTGTTATCAGTGCGCCATTTTTGATTTTAGGTATTATTACTTTAGCTGTACTTATGGTGCCATTACTAGCTCCAGTTGGTTGGTATGGCACAGTTAATTGGCCTGTTACTCAAAACATGGTTGGTATCATTCAAAATGCAATAGGACTATTAATTACTATTGTTATTGTGTACTACAGCGCTGAGCTAGTATGGCGTGAACGTAATAGCGGCATGGGTGATATTGTCGATAGCTTTCCGGTGCATAATAGTGTGTTTTGGGTGTCTAAGCTATTGGCTTTAGTGAGTGTTATTGGTCTGCTTTATATTTTTAGTATGGTACTGACAATTACTGTACAGCTAATTAAAGGACAGTTTAATTTAGAGCTTGGACAATATCTATTTAGGTTAGGTTTTTTTGCTTTTTTACCTTTTGTAATGCTCGCTATTCTGGCCTTTTTTCTGCAGATAATTAGTGCTAATAAATACATCGGCATGGGATTATTTGGACTGTATTATTTAGTGTCAATAGTGCTAAGTAATTATGGGTTTAGTCATAATATGTTTCATTTTGCCCAATTAAGTCCTGCTGCTTATTCAGATATTAACGGTTATGGTCATTACTTAACTGGAGTGGCATGGTACACACTTTATTGGGGAGGGTTAAGTGTGGTGCTAGCCGTTATTGGGCTTGCATTGTGGCACCGTGGCCCGTCACAAAGCTTACGCAATCGTTTTGCGCAGTTAAAATATAACTTAGGTCGAAAAGGGCAAGCGGCGGCAGTACTTGGGTTAGTGGTATTTATCGCTGCGGGCACACAAATTTATTATAATACAAGAGTGCTGAATGATTTTTATACTAAAGATCAACTTGAAAACTTGCAAGTTGAATACGAGCAACAGTTTGTGCAGTATAAAGATGACCCACTGCCGATAATCACTGACGTTGATCTTAATGTTGCGATATATCCACAGCAGCGCAAAATACTCGCCACTGCCAATGTGCTTATTACCAATACTAGTGAGCAAGCAATTAAGCGATTTTTGGTGAGTAAACCGGATAACAGCCCTCAGTGGAGTGTTAAAATTGCCGGAGGGGACATCACTGAACAATTGCCTGACTATAACTCAGCGTGGTTTGAATTTACTCAGCCATTAATGCCTGGTGAAGTGCGCAAAGGTGAGATTTCAGTCGAGCGCAGCCACCAAGGTTTTGCCGATAGCAACACCGATACTAAGCTTGTTGCTAATGGCACCTTTATTGATAATTGGCGCTTATTCCCGCGCTTTGGTTATAACGACAGTTATCAATTAACGGATAAACATGAGCGTCGTAAACGTGGCTTACCTGAGCTACAGCGTGCTAATAAACTTGAAGACACTCAGTATTACAAACAAAGCATGTTTGGCGCGAATGGTGGTTTTATCAACTTTGCTGCAACCATTACTACTGATGAGTCGCAATTTGCAATTGCACCAGGTTATTTAAAAAGTGAAACAGTGACTGACGGACGACGCACGTTCCGTTATGAAATGGATTCACCAATAATAAACTTTTATGCCATTTTATCCGCTCGTTTAGAGTCTAAAAAAATAACGCATAATGGAGTAAATGTTGAAGTCTATTACCATCAAGACCATACGTGGAACGTGGATCGTATGATTGAGTCGGTTACTGATTCAATTGATTATTTTTCTGCGGAGTTTGGTCCTTATCAACATAAGCAAATGCGTATTATTGAGTTCCCTGGTTATGAGTCATTTGCACAAAGCTTTGCTAATACTGTACCTTATTCAGAGCAAATAGGCTTTATTACAGATAACCGAGACAGTACTAAGATTGATGTGCCTTACTATGTTACTGCTCATGAGGTGGCTCACCAGTGGTGGGGGCATCAGGTTACCGGAGCTAATGTGCAAGGTGCTGCAGTATTGTCAGAAAGTTTATCGCAATACAGCGCAATTATGGTACTTAAGAAAAAATACGGTGAGCAAAAGCTACGTAAATTCTTAAAGTATGAACTTGATAAGTATTTGCAAGGTCGCTCGGTTGAAGCGTATCAAGAAATGCCGTTGTATAAAGTAGAAAGCCAAGCGCATATTTATTACCAAAAAGGTTCAGTGGTGATGATGGCCATGCATGATTTGTTTGGTGAGGAGCGTTTAAACAGCATTTTAAAAGAGTTTGTTAGTGACTTTAAATATCAAAGTAATCCTTACCCGACCACGTTAGATTTACTTAGTTATTTGAAACGTGACGCGACTCCCGCAGAGCAAGCGTTCATTGATGATCAGTTTATGTATATCACTTTATATGAGCTGACAATGAAAGAAGCGAAAGTATCTGATGAGGCTGATAGTGATGGCTTGTACACGGTCACTCTAACTGTCGAGGCCGCTAAAAAGCGTGCCGATGGTCAAGGTGAAGAAGCAGAGCAACCACTTGATGAAATGATTGATATTGCATTATTTAACGATGATCCTGAAAACCTACTAGCTGAAGATTTTGTGATTTATTCACAAAAGCACCGGTTAGTAACCGGCACTAACACCATTGAACTAAAAGTGAAAGAAAAGCCGCTTTTCGCAGGGGTTGATCCTTTTGTTAAGTTAATTGATAAAGATAGTGTTGATAACTTGGCTAAGTTTTAGAGTTCGTTAGCTGAGACTTGGTTTATATCCACTTTCACAAGGTGAAAAGCCGCATTTATTGCGGCTTTTCTATTGCTCTAAAACGGGCTAATTCATCAGTTAACCATTTGCTAGCGGTTAATGTGCTACTATCAGGTAAAATAACCGTATAGGCTTTACCACTCCATGAACTTTTGCTGGCAAGGTTGTCAATAAAATCATCAGCGGTTTTTGCATAGCGTTTGGCTTTTCGGTATTTCATGGCTAAATGCTCAGCCGCTTCTTCACTGTTATGTTCATCGCCATTTCGAATAAACGTTGCTTTACTTTGCTTAATAAAACTAATTAAGTGACTGACTTCCTGATCTGCGCTTGCTGCAACACTTAGCCGACTAACGCACAGTAAAAGGCACGCTATAAAAACGTATATATTATGGGGTAAGTGTTTCATCTATAGCCTCATTTAGGTGTAAATTTACCATTATAGGATTGTGATCTGAGCTTTGTTGTTGTGGCACACGGGTTGTATTAACGGTCACACCGCGGGGCTATATTTGTTAAAGCGCAAGACCAAAAGCATTTGTCCGTTTATCATCAATATAAAGCGTTTTTGAGAAACCAAGCTTATAAAGTGCGGTAATAGCTACCTTTTGCCTTGCATCACTACATGCATTGAGTTCCCCTGCAAAAATAATCGGTCCTTGATGTTGTTACATCTTGCGTGAGTGTATGAGCTGTTTCAGTAACGCCTTTATATTCGTCTGACAATGGTGCTGTGGCCAATGCTGTGATGCTTAGCAAAGCAATGGCAATTGCTACAATAGCAATAAAAGAAAATGATTTTATCTGCATCAATGACTTTAAAGTAATTTGACTAAAAAGAATGTTACTGCATTTTAGGTGCTCTAAATAAGATAAAGTTCCTACAAAAGCTTGCCAAGCTAATGAATACAGTTTGTTTCTACATTTTCAATACAGTTTCTTACTTTTTTTAGTAGGCATTCATTTTACACTCTGCACCACTAAATTAATCAGGATTAAGTTATGCGAATTTTTTTAATAAGTTTGTTATTTATTGTGCTTGGAGGGTGTTCAGCTGTAACAATCCAACCACAAAAAATGGCTAAACTTAGCTCAAAACCAACTTATCAAGATAGCCGTCCATTTTTTATGTGGGGACTGGTTGGTGAGCAGCGTGTTGATGTAAAAAAGGTATGTGGCGATCAAACTGTGGTGCAAATGCAATCACAACAAACATTTACCGATGGTGCGCTAGGGTTAGTCACGTTAGGTATTTATGCACCACACACAATTAAAGTCTGGTGTCAGGAGCAAGGTAGCGAAGGAGTTGGAATATGAAAAAGTTAACAGGGTTGTTCACTATTGTATTTATTGTCGTGTTAGCGGGGTGTACTAATATTCATTTTGATAACGGTGAATATGATGACTTAGCTGAAAACCATAAAAGTGAGCAATGGCATCACAACTTTGCCGCCGCTCTTTATGAGGGCTCGAATGCGGTTGATTTATCTGAGATTTGCCCTGATCCGCAATGGCAAAGTGTGCACACTTATAAATCATTTACTAATGGCTTAGCAGAACTGGTTGTTAACGAAGTTGGGCCTATTTGGTACCCAAAAACAGTTGAGGTGAGTTGTGCACAGGTACCGTATAAAGTGCAGTAATTTTTAATAATCAAAGATCATGTTAAAGTTGTACTAGTTAAGTACCTTAACCTTATTTAACTCAATCATATAGTTAGCATCGCACTCACTTTTTAATGGGTGCTTTTTCTATGCTGGATATATTATCTTCTTCTCTCTATTAAAAGTATATTAAGTTAGTAGAATATAGTCCATTCATATAAAGGCTGGCATTTTTTAGCATCGTGCACCAAATAGTTGAGAGATAATAATGAACAACGCAGAGCGTAAAATTGACGAACTAGTACTAGGGTTTTGGCGATTATTAGATTGGCAAATTACTCCACAACAGTGTTTAGCTTTTCTCGAGCAAGCAATTGAAGCTGGCGTAAGGCACACCGATCACGCTGACATTTACGGTGGATATGGCTGTGAAGCAGAGTTTGGTAAAACCTTGGCTTTAAAGCCAAGTATTCGAGATGAGATTAGAATTATTACCAAGTGTGGTATTAAACCTGCTTTTGCAAGCTTAGGATTAGCAGGCCAAGCTAATCATTACGATTCGAGTGCCGCACATATTATTAGCTCAGCACAGCAATCGTTAAAGCATTTTAATACCGATAGATTAGATGCATTACTTATTCATCGCCCTGATTATTTGATGAATGCAGACGAAGTAGCTGAGGCATTCACTACTCTTAAGCAAAATGGTGATGTACTCGATTTTGGTGTATCAAACTTTACGCCATCACAACTAAGTTTATTGCAGTCGCGTCTTGATTTTGAATTGGTGACCAATCAAATTGAATTTTCACCGTATGAAATGCAAGCACTTGATGATGGTAGTTTAGACCAATGTCAGTTACTTGATATTAAACCTATGTGTTGGTCACCTTTGGCTGGCGGTCGCATTTTTGCAGAAAATGATGAAAAAGCGATTCGCCTGCGTCATGTACTCGAACAAGTCGGCAGCGAAATTGGTGCAAGTTCTATTGATCAAGTGGTTTACGCGTGGTTATTAATGCACCCAAGTTCCCCATCAGTGGTACTGGGCACTGGCAACATTGAGCGTGTTAAATCGGCTGTTGCCGCTAAGCAGTTAAAACTCAGTCGTGAACAATGGTATCGTATTTGGCAAGGTTCAACAGGGCACAGTGTGCCATAGGAGTTTTAAGCTATAAGCAGTCTGAGTTTAGGGTAAGTCTTGACATTAAATCTGAACTTAGTCGCTTTTACCGCTTACCAAGATCGAGAAAGGGCCTTACGGCCCTTAGTGTTGCAGCAAGTAACACATTCTTTTTATAGGCTAAAGTCCATTGAAAAAGCAACGTAAGCCTTAATATCACTGTCATCCATATCGGTATCAGATAGACCAAAAGTGAAGCCATCTTTAGAGATAGATACGCCGTAGTCGATGATATCGTCATCACCAATAAAATCACCAGAGTAGTGACCTAAGTGTAAAGCCATTTCAGTGCCATTAGTACCAACAGCAAAACCGTAATCTGCAGTCAGGTATAGCGAATCACCAAAGTCTGTGCCATCACCGCTTGCGGCTGAAGTTGCAAGAACTGATGCGCCAAAGCTAAAGCCACCCATACTGATGCTACCGTAAATTTCAGAAAAATCAGCGTCTGCGCCAGAAGCTGCATCAGGGTAAGCGTAATAGATGTAGCCAACGTCGTAGCTCATATTTTCATTAATATCGCCACCAAAACCAGCATAGAGATCAAGCTCGTAGGTCATTTCATCGGCCCAGCTTGCATTTGAAGCCCAAGTACCAGCATAAAAACCTGATTCGTTGGCATAATCAATACCACCTGAAATTGCAGCATCACCACCGGTTTGTTCTTGACCACGCCATAAGTAGTTTGAAGTTGCTGCGGCATTGGCTGTTACTTCTGCATATGCTGCTGTAGATGTTGCACCCATGAGTACAAGTGTGCTGATCGCAATTGCTGATTTTAGTTTTAACATGTTTGGTATCCTGTTGTTATGCTGATTTTTTGGCTCGCAATTATTAATTAGATTGCAGTCTATAATTGCGGATCCTATTTTTAGTTGTCTACCAGGATAATTGCACTGCTTGTGCCAAGTTAAATGAAAAGCAATAATTTATATTTAAATTACTTTATAAACAACGATATAAATATTTATAGTGAAAGGAGGAGATTGTTTTTTACGAAGCCTGCGCACTTTATTGGTGCGTAAAAAAACCCGCATGCACAACTCAGTTGCAGCGGGTTTTTGTATTTTTTACTGTGGTTTAACCAAAAATAGTACGCATTAGGCTGATTGTTTCGTTCACGCCACGGCCTTTTTGTACTTCGCTGATAATTGAATCACGCTTTGCGCGAATATGCTCAGGCATATCGTCAGCAGCAAGTGCGCGATCAACAAGTATTTCAGCAGACTCTTTACCACGACGCACTTTTCTAGTGCCAGTGGTTGTTGTACGCTTTGGTTTACTCAATAACTTGATGTAGTTAGAGTTTTCAGGCGTGTTTTTGTCCGCGTGGTAGAAGAAGCACGGAATTAACGCTTTGATTGCAACAAGTTGTTGATCCAGCTCGCTGTCACCACTTGCCATTTTAAACCAAGACATACCATGAACTGCTTGGACAATATCCTGCCAATAACGCGCAAAGTCACGATTATTTAATTTAGTAATAGCCAATGCTGAACAAAGTGCATCTAAACGGGTGTTATTAATTGGTGTAAAAACATCTGGGCGGCGCATTGCTAATAGACGAGTTGCCGGTGCAAGCGTTGGCTTTTCATTGCTATCAGTAAAGGCTTTTAAATATTTGACCACAAATTCTTGGTAATCAGCTTCAGTTACTTCACCTTCTAAAGGTATATGTGCTAATGCTTCATCAAATAATGCAGGCAGGTCGGCAAGCATTTGATGAAAAGCTTTGGCGCTTTTAGTAGAGCTAAACCATTCAACATCAAAATTATAACTACTTGGATCCAGTGCAGAAGTATGTTTGCCACTAAATGCTAATAAATCTTCAGGGATCATCTCTTTCAGTGATTGCTCGCGAATACCAGCTATATAGTTGGCAAGGCGTAACTGTTCATCAAGGGCTAACACATCTTTATGTTGCTCTATAAATACACTAACTACAGGCCAAGGCGCTACGCGTAATGTTTTCAATTGTAAGAAGCTAATTGCTGAAACTAATAAGTCATTAAGCTTTTTTAAAATTGGTAATTGATTGGTTTCGAGTAAGTCATGATTAATACGGTCACGGCTAGCATTAAGTAGTTCATAGCACCAACCTAAGAAGTCTTCAGGATGATTTTCTATTTTCACCGCCATCAGGTTTAAGCTGATTTCAGAAGCCTGCTTTAGAATATTTTGATAAATATGGCCTTCTTGTTCGCCTAATGCCATTTGTGAAGGTGAAATGAGCAATTTTTTCATGCCTGATGGTACTCCGGTTAAATACATTTTTCAGTTGTTTAATTTTAGCGCAAAACGTCTTAAAACAACAGGGCTGTGCATCATACCGGAGAATACAGGGGATGCAATCTTGATAAGTTAAATCTGCACAAGATTGCATTTAAAGGGGTTAATCTGCTTCTTCAAGTGAAAATAACTGCTCCACAGTAGTTTCAAACTGCCGAGCTATCTTCAATGCAATGATCACTGAAGGTGTAAAGCGTGATGTTTCGACCGTGCTGATTGTTTTGCGTGAAACGGCGATAGCATCGGCTAGCTCTTGCTGTGAAAGCCCAGCGGCTTTGCGAAATTCAGCTATATGGTTTTGCACATTATCTCCTAATCACGGCTTTGCCAAAAAATTGAAAAGCCATATACCAAACTCATAACAGCTAAGTAAAAGGTGGCCATGGTACTGTGTGTTACATCAACAGCAAGGTTATCTGAAGCTAAATATATCGCCCCCATGCTAAACAGCAGAGCGAGTACAACATGTTTATAGGCTATCGTGTCTATAGTATTTAAATACTCATCTTTATAAGTCAGGCGGTAACTTAATTTCCATGTAAAGCCACCTCTGATCACAAACATAAAAAATGAACCAAGAAAAGCAGCACTTCCTAAAAACAGCAGCGGTGCTGATGTGTGATTAAGCATGGGGTAAACGCTAATAATTAGTAAGGTTATACCCATGAAGATCGAAAACCATGCGTTTTGGTTCATAAATTTTTCTTCGGTTTTAATATCTTGTTGTTTCATAAAGTCCATCCTGTGAAAGTGTTAATTTATATTTTTGTAACCTACAGGTATCAATGTAACCTTGGGGTATCATTTGGTCAAGTTGTTTTTTGTAACCTAAAGGTATCAAAATATTTCAGTCACAATTCATATATTCAATGTAGAATGCAGGGAATAGCATTTTTATTCGTTGCACAATGATTTTAATGCTAACTCCCGCTATGATAAGAACATTATTTGCACATTTGAAAGGACCATCATGAAGACCTTATTTAAAGTTATTGGTGTCATATTATTATTGCTTGTTGCTTTAATTATTGCTGCACCGTTTTTAATTCCAACCGATGCCATTTTTAATAAAGTCTCTGAGCAGGTTGAGCAAACCACAGGGCGTACTTTAACTATTAAAGGCGATAAAACATTATCCGTTTTTCCTTCTTTGAAGCTTGAACTTGAAGATGTGCATTTTGCCAATATGAAAACTGGCTCACGTGCAGATATGGCAAGCATGCAGCAACTTGCAGTTCATATTCCTTGGTTTTCGCTATTTGGTGGTGAACTTAAACTAGAAAAGTTTGTGATCAATGAACCAAACATTCTGCTTGAAACAGATAAAAATGGTAAAGCTAACTGGCAGTTATTTGATGCAGTAGCTACGAAACCTGAGCAGCAAACTCAAGCAGGTGAGGCAGTCAAACTACCTGAAAACTTTGATATTCAATTAGGTGAAGTAGCTATATATGGTGGGTCGTTTACTTATTTAGATGGTCAAACGGGAGCTAAACAGCAAATTAGCGATTTAGAATTAGCTATTTTACTGCCTTCACTGCATAAATCACTCGAAGTAAAAGGTGGGATCACTTATATGCAAGAGCGCTTTGAGCTTGATGTAACAGTTGATAACCCAGCTAAAGCAATAGAAGGTGATACATTTAATGTGACAACTGATGTCACTTCAAAGTTAGTTGATGTTGAGTTTAAAGGCTTAATAGCCGGTCAAGGTAAAGATATTCAAGGTCAATTAGCGCTCAGTGGTGATTCAGTAAAAGACATTGCTAAATGGCAGGGAGTCGAGCTGAACGCTAAAGAAAGCGCCTTTAATGCATTTAGTGTTAGCGGCAAAATGCGTATGCAAGGTGATAAGTTCAACCTAGCTGAATTAGTCGCCACTCTTGATGCATTAGAGATCAAAGGAAAAAGCGAGCTTAATTTAGGTAAGCGTTTAGCCGTTAATGCTGACATCGATTTAGGTATGCTGGACTTAAATCCTTACTTACCTGAGGTGGTAGCGCCAGCAGATAAACCAGAACCGAAAAGTGACGAGCCAACCAAACCAATTGTATGGGATGACACAAAAATGGATTTAAGTGGCTTAAATGCCTTAGATGCGAATGTGGTGATCCGTTCAAGTGGCTTAAAAGCAAATGAAATCAAACTTGGTGCTAATCAATTCACTGTAAACCTTAACAAAGGCGTAGCAAAAATCAGCCTAGATAAGTTTGCCGCCTACGAAGGTAATGGTAAAGGCACAGTAACGGTTAATGCGAAACAAGCTCCTTACAAAATCAGCACCAACTTCTCGTTAGATAAAATAGATGCACAACCATTGCTAACAGATGCCGCTGGCTTCGATAAGCTAATGGGCAAAGGCTCACTCAATTGGGACTTAGCAACATCAGGTCAGAGCCAAAAAGACTTTATGAGTGCCCTACAGGGTAAACTAGCATTTGAATTTGCCGATGGTGCAGTAAAAGGCGCCAACATTGCTGAAATGGTTCGCAAAGGCAAAGAGCTAATTAAGGGTAACTTTGGTGCAATATCACAAGGACTAGATACTGGCTTTGATAATTCCCAGCAAACCGACTTCTCTGCGCTAACGGGTAGCTTTAACTTTACCAATGGCGTAGGTAAAAACACAGATCTGAGTTTGTTAAGTCCATTAGTACGTATTAGTGGTGAAGGGGATGTTAATCTACCTGCAACGACAGTTAACTACCGCTTAGTGACAGGTATAGTCGATTCACTCGAAGGACAGGGTACCCAAGATGACAGTACCGGCTTTAAAATTCCAGTGCGAATCAAAGGACCATTTCATGATGTTGGCATCAGCTTAGATGTAAGCAAAGCGGCAGAAGATGAAGTAAAAGAAAAAGCGAAAGATAAAATTAAAGATAAGTTAAAAGGTTTGTTTGGCAAATAATGCCGATTTTATTCGGTGATAAAACAATCAGGGCATAAAATTGCCCTGATTGTTTTATAATCAATGCTAAAATAGCAAAATATGTTTCATCGACAAAACAACCATCCTCGTTATTCTAAATTAATTAAAAAATAACCTACCACTACCCCCGCAATGCTGATACAATTGCCCGCCCTTGGGAGACAACTAGATTGTTTTTTGAGTGGTTTTTAACCTAAATGTCTTGATTTTAAACAAATTTAAGACAGTTGTAATAACTACACCGGAGGTCATTAACATGATCCAAATGCAAACTCAGCTGGAAGTTGCTGATAACAGCGGCGCTCGCAAAGTGCAGTGTATTAAAGTCTTAGGCGGTTCGCACCGTCGTTATGCAGCGATTGGTGACATCATTAAAGTTTCTGTTAAAGAAGCGATTCCTCGCGGTAAAGTGAAGAAAGGTGATGTTAAAAACGCGGTAGTTGTGCGTACTAAGAAAGGCGTTCGTCGTCCAGATGGTTCTTTGATCCGTTTTGACAGCAATGCGGCTGTTATCTTAAATGATAACTTGCAGCCAATTGGTACACGTATTTTCGGCCCTGTGACTCGCGAACTTCGTAATGATAAGTTCATGAAAATCGTTTCACTAGCCCCAGAAGTACTGTAAGGAGTCAATCATGGCAGCAAAAATCCGTCGTGATGACGAAGTAATCGTTCTAGCAGGTAAAGACAAAGGTAAGCGCGGCAAAGTGCTTTCAGTTGTTACCGAGTCTGGTCGAGTATTTGTCGAAGGCATTAACTTAATCAAGAAGCACCAAAAGCCGGTTCCACAATTGAACCAGCCAGGTGGTATTGTTGAGAAAGAAGCGTCTATTGACGTATCAAACGTTGCGATCTTCAACTCGGAAACGAGTAAAGCAGATCGTGTAGGTTTCAAGATTGAAGATGGTAAGAAATTACGTATCTTTAAATCTACTGGTAAAACTATCTAATAGTTGGAGTAGAATGATGGCGAAACTGCATGAAGTATATAAAGACAAAGTAGTTGCTGAACTTCAAGAGAAGTTTGGTTTCAGCTCTGTCATGCAAGTCCCTCAGATCGAAAAGATCACATTGAATATGGGCGTGGGCGAAGCCCTAGCTGACAAGAAAATTCTAGACAACGCTGTTGCGGATCTAGAAGCAATCGCTGGTCAGAAGCCACTCATTACTAAAGCACGCAAATCTGTTGCTGGCTTTAAAGTACGTGAAGGCTACCCAATTGGTTGTAAAGTAACCCTACGCGGCGAGCGTATGTGGGACTTTTTTGAGCGTTTGGTTTCAATCGCTATCCCACGTATCCGTGACTTCCGTGGTGTAAGTGCTAAGTCTTTTGATGGACGTGGTAACTACAGCATGGGCGTACGTGAACAAATCATCTTCCCAGAAATTGATTATGATAAAGTAGACCGCGTACGCGGTATGGATATCACAATCACTACATCTGCGAAAACAGATGAGGAAGGCCGTGCGTTGTTAGAAGCGTTTAACTTCCCATTCAAGAAATAAGGGTAGGGTTATGGCAAAGAATTCTATGAAAGCGCGCGAAGCAAAGCGCACGAAATTAGTTGCTCAGTTCGCTGAAAAGCGCGCAGCACTAAAAGCTATCATCAGTGATGTGAAAACATCTGACGATGATCGTTGGGACGCGGTACTTAAGCTACAAGCTTTACCACGTGATTCTAGCCCTGCACGTCAACGTAATCGTTGTAACATTACGGGCCGCCCACATGGTTACCTTCGCAAATTCGGCATGAGCCGTATTAAAGTTCGCGAAGCAGCTATGCGCGGTGAAATTCCTGGCCTTAAAAAGGCTAGCTGGTAATAGAATCACGGGAGTAAGACTATGAGCTTGCAAGATCCTATCGCGGATTTGTTTACACGAATTCGTAACGGTCAGTCAGCGAAAAAAGTATCTGTAACGATGCCTAATTCAAAGCTGAAAGTAGCATTAGCTAAAGTATTAAAAGATGAAGGTTATATCGTTGATTTCACAATCAGCGGTGATGTTAAACCTGAGCTTTCTATCGAGTTGAAATACTTCGAAGGCAAAGCTGTTATTGAAAATATCCAGCGTGTTAGCCGCCCTGGTTTACGTATCTATAAGAGACGTGACGAATTACCAAAGGTAATGGGTGGTCTAGGTATCGCTATCGTATCAACTTCTAAAGGCCTAATGACAGACCGCGCCGCACGTAGTGCTGGTGTTGGTGGTGAAATCATTGGTTTTGTAGCTTAATCGGAGGGGAACTATGTCTCGCATAGCAAAGGCACCAATTAATGTTCCTGCCGGTGTAGAAGTTACATTAAAAGGCCAGGACATCACAGTTAAAGGCAAAAACGGCGAATTAACGCGTACTATCAACTCTGCAGTTGAAGTACAACTTAACGACAACGTTATTACAACTTTACCTCGTGAAGGCGTAGCCAATGCATGGGCACAAGCAGGTACTGCTCGCGCTCTAATCAACAATATGATTGTTGGTACGCATGAAGGTTACGAGAAGAAACTTCAGTTAGTAGGCGTTGGTTACCGTGCTGCAGCTAAGGGTAAAACATTAGATTTAACTCTTGGTTTCTCACACCCAGTTAATTTCGCAGTTCCTGAAGGAATTACGATTGAAACTCCAAGCCAAACAGAAGTTCTAGTTAAGGGCGTAGATAAGCAGTTAGTTGGTCAAACAGCTGCTAACATTCGTGCATACCGTAAACCTGAGCCTTATAAAGGTAAAGGTGTTCGTTATTCAGATGAGAATGTACGCCGTAAAGAGGCTAAGAAGAAGTAAGGTAAGACGATGGATAAAAAAACAGCTCGTCTACGTCGTGCTAAACGCACTCGTAGAAATTATATTGAACAAGGCACAACGCGTCTTGTTATCCACCGCACGCCACGTCACATTTACGCTCAAGTTGTAAACGCTGAGGGTAATGTACTGGCTGCTGCTTCTACTGTTGAGAAAGCTATTAGCGAAACAGTTAAAGGCACAGGCAACGTTGCAGCTGCGCAAGCAGTTGGTAAAGCGGTTGCTGAACGTGCGGCTGACAAAGGCATCGAAAAGATTGCTTTTGATCGCAGTGGCTTTAAATATCACGGCCGTGTGAAGGCGCTAGCAGATGCTGCGCGTGAAGCCGGTTTGCAATTCTAGGAGTAGACAATGGCTAACGTAGAAGCAAAGCAACAACAGCCTGATCTAGCTGAAAAGCTAATCGCGGTGAACCGTGTGTCTAAAGTAGTTAAAGGTGGTCGTATCTTTAGCTTCACTGCACTAACTGTAGTTGGTGACGGCGCAGGTAAAGTAGGTTTCGGTTATGGTAAAGCACGTGAAGTTCCAGCTGCTATTCAAAAAGCAATGGAAAAAGCACGTCGTAACATGATCAACGTAGACCTAAATGGCAACACATTACAGCATCCTGTTAAAGGACGTCATGCTGGCTCTCTTGTGTTTATGAAACCAGCATCTGAAGGTACTGGTATCATCGCAGGTGGTGCTATGCGTGCAGTACTAGAAGTTACTGGTGTGCAGAACGTACTTTCTAAATGTTACGGTTCTACTAACCCGATCAACGTTGTACGTGCAACGATCTCAGCTCTTGAGAATATGAATTCTCCTCAGTCGATCGCTGCAAAACGTGGTCTTCGAGTAGACGAGATTCTGGGGTAAACCATGGCTAATAAAACTGTAAAAGTAACACAAGTAAAGAGCTCTATCGGTCGTTTACCGAAACATAAAGCTACATTACGCGGTCTTGGTTTACGTCGTATCAATCACACTGTTGAGTTAGAAGACACAGCATGTGTACGTGGTATGATCAACCAAGTTTCATACATGGTTAAGGTTGAGGGGTAATTCGAATGCATTTGAATACACTTTCTCCTGCTGCAGGTTCTAAATCTGCTGGTAAACGTGTTGGTCGTGGTATCGGTTCTGGTCTAGGTAAGACTGGTGGCCGTGGTCACAAAGGTCAAAAGTCACGTTCTGGCGGTAAAGTACGCGTTGGTTTTGAAGGCGGTCAAATGCCTATGCAACGTCGTCTACCTAAGTTTGGTTTCACTTCTCGCAAATCTTTAGTATCTGCAGAAATAAACCTATACGAGATCGCTAAAGTTGAAGGCGATGTGGTAGACCTAGGTACGCTACAGGCAGCTGGTCTAGTTAAAAAGAACGTTCTGTTCGTTAAAGTTGTTAAATCTGGCGAAGTTTCACGCGCTGTTACCGTTAAAGGCCTTAAAGCCTCTAAAGGTGCTCGCGAAGCTATCGAAGCCGCCGGAGGCAAGGTAGAAGACTAAGGAAGTACTAATGGCTAAACCAGGTCAAGATACACAAAGTGCACAAAGTGGGCTTTCGGAATTGAAACGTCGATTACTATTCGTATTGGGCGCTATCATTATTTACCGTCTAGGTTCATTTGTGCCAATCCCTGGGATTGACGCCGCTGTACTTGCCGATTTCTTCGAGCAACAAAAGGGCACCATTGTTGAAATGTTCAACATGTTCAGCGGTGGTGCGCTTGAGCGCGCTTCGGTGTTAGCACTGGGTATAATGCCTTACATCACAGCTTCAATTATTACGCAACTATTAACGCATATGTATCCTCCGTTTATAGAGCTTAAGAAAGAAGGTGAACAAGGTCGTAAGAAAATTAGCCAGTACACACGCTACGGCACGCTCTTGCTTGCTACTATCCAATCGATCGGTATTGCCACAAGCTTACCGGGTATGATGGACGGGTTAGTTGTTAACCCAGGTCTCGGTTTCTACTTCACCGCAGTGGTGAGTTTAGTAACTGGTACTATGTTCCTGATGTGGTTGGGCGAGCAAATAACTGAACGTGGTATCGGTAACGGTATCTCAGTTCTAATATTTGTTGGTATTGTAGCTAACCTGCCGTCTGCTATTGGTTCGACAGCCGAAATGGCGCGCCAAGGTGATTTACATGTTTTAGCACTGTTATTGATTGCGGTAATCGTATTCGCTGTTACTTATCTTGTAGTGTTCTTTGAACGTGGACAACGTCGTATCGTCGTTAACTACGCAAAGCGCCAACAAGGTCGTCAAGTATTTGCTGCCCAAAGCACGCATTTACCACTAAAAGTAAACATGGCGGGTGTTATTCCACCAATCTTTGCTAGCAGTATAATTCTGTTCCCTGGTACTATTGCCAGCTGGTTCGGCCAGGGTGAAGGTCCTGTCGCTGATGTGCTACAAGCGATTGCTACAACGTTGACTCCAGGTCAGCCTTTGTATGCAATAGTTTTAGCTGCGGCTATTATCTTCTTCTGCTTTTTCTACACAGCGTTGGTTTTTAACCCACGTGAAACAGCAGATAACCTGAAAAAATCTGGCGCATTTATCCCAGGTATTCGTCCAGGCGAGCAGACATCGAAATACATTGATAAAGTGATGACACGCCTGACATTGGCAGGTGCTTTGTATATAACCTTTATCTGTCTGGTGCCCGAATTCATGACCATGGCATGGCAAACGCCATTCTACTTCGGCGGTACATCAATTTTGATTATCGTTGTTGTGATCATGGACTTTATGGCACAAGTACAGACTCATATGATGTCTCATCAATATGATTCTGTGCTGAAAAAAGCGAACCTTAAAGGCTACGGTCGATAAGGTCAGTTTACGGAGTTGAGCAATGAAAGTACGTGCTTCCGTTAAGAAAATATGCCGTAACTGTAAAGTTATTAAACGTGCCGGTGTTGTACGTGTAATTTGCAGTGAGCCTAAGCATAAGCAAAGGCAAGGTTAATTTATAAGTCGTGCAGGCTGAGGTTTCTCGGCCTGTGTTTTCAGTTGTGATTTGGTCTTCGTTTGAGTATCCTTACGGGCTCTTCAAACAGATGATAACCGAATTCAAATATAGGAGATGTGTTAGTGGCCCGTATCGCTGGCATTAACGTCCCTGATCATAAACATGCAGTTATTGGTTTAACAGCTATTTATGGCATAGGTAAGACTCGCTCTAAGGCTATCTTAGTAGCGACTGGTATCGCCGAAACCACAAAAATCGGTGAACTTTCAGACGAAACACTTGACGTATTGCGTGAAGCAGTTGGCAAGTACACTGTAGAAGGTGATCTTCGTCGTGAAGTTACTTTGAATATCAAGCGCCTTATGGACCTTGGTTGTTACCGTGGCCTACGTCACCGTCGCTCTTTACCACTACGTGGTCAAAGAACAAAGACTAACGCGCGTACCCGTAAGGGTCCTCGTAAGCCTATTAAGCGATAAGGGGATAGTATTATGGCTAAGACACCAATTCGTCGTAAAAAGGTTAAAAAGCAAGTTGCTGATGGTATGGCTCATGTTCATGCTTCTTTCAACAACACTATTGTTACAATTACCGACCGTCAAGGTAATGCATTATCATGGGCTACTGCCGGTGGTTCAGGTTTCCGTGGTTCACGTAAATCTACACCATTCGCTGCTCAGGTTGCTGCAGAGCGTGCAGGTACTGCTGCTCAAGAATACGGTTTAAAAAATCTAGAAGTTTTCATCAAAGGTCCAGGTCCAGGTCGTGAATCTGCTGTACGTGCTTTGAATGCTGCTGGTTACCGTATCACCAACATTACTGACGTGACGCCAATACCACACAATGGTTGTCGTCCACCGAAGAAACGTCGCGTTTAACAATAGGTTAGGAGAAATAACATGGCAAGATATTTGGGCCCTAAGCTCAAGCTGAGTCGTCGTGAAGGTACTGACCTGTTCCTTAAGAGCGGCGTAAGAGCTATCGACTCTAAGTGTAAACTTGAGACTGCACCTGGTCAGCACGGCGCTCGTAAAGGTCGCTTATCTGATTACGGTTTACAATTACGTGAAAAGCAAAAAGTACGTCGTATCTACGGTGTATTAGAAAAGCAATTCCGTAACTACTACAAAGAAGCTGCTCGCCTTAAGGGCAACACAGGTGAAAACTTGTTACAGCTTTTAGAGCAACGTTTAGACAATGTTGTATACCGCATGGGTTTTGCAAGCACACGTGCTGAAGCACGTCAGTTAGTAAGCCACAAAGCGGTTTTAGTTAATGGTCGTGTAGTGAACATTCCTTCATTCGTAATTACTCCAGAAGATGTAGTAGTTATCCGTGAAAAGTCTAAGACACAAGCTCGTATCATCGCTGCTCTAGAACTAGCCGAGCAACGTGAAAAACCGACTTGGGTTGAAGTTGACGGTAAGAAAATGGAAGGTAATTTCAAACGCCTACCAGAGCGTTCAGACCTGTCTGCGGACATCAATGAACAACTAATCGTCGAACTTTACTCTAAGTAAAGTTAAGAGTTAAGAGAGGATAAAATGCAGGGTTCTGTTACAGAATTTCTAAAACCAAGGTTAGTCGATATCGACGCTATTAACCCAACTCGTTCTAAAGTAGTTTTAGAGCCATTAGAGCGTGGCTTCGGTCATACTCTTGGGAATGCCTTACGCCGTATACTTCTTTCGTCAATGCCAGGATGTGCAGTAACCGAAGTTGAAATCGACGGTGTGTTGCACGAATACAGCGCGAAAGAAGGCGTACAAGAAGACATCATTGAAATTCTGTTAAATCTTAAAGGTCTAGCAGTTACTTTGGAAGGTAAAGATGAAGTTTTTCTTACCCTGACTAAGTCTGGTGTAGGCCCTGTGACTGCGGCTGATATTCAGCACGACGGCGATGTAACCATTGCCAACCCAGATCATATTATTTGTCATTTAACGGCAGATAATAGTGCGATCAGCATGCGAATTCGTGTTGAACGTGGTCGTGGGTATGTGCCGGCATCTAGCCGTTTATCCTCTGATGACGATGAGCGTCCAATTGGTAGATTGTTGCTTGATGCATCATTTAGCCCAGTTGAACGTATTGCGTACTCGGTTGAATCAGCACGTGTTGAACAACGTACAGACTTAGACAAGTTAATCATTGATATGGAAACAAACGGCACTATAGATCCAGAAGAAGCGATCCGCCGTGCGTCGACTATCTTAGCTGAGCAGCTAGAAGCATTCGTAGACTTACGTGATGTTACTGAGCCAGAAGAGAAAGAAGAGAAGCCAGAATTCGATCCTATTCTACTTCGTCCAGTTGATGATCTTGAACTAACAGTGCGTTCAGCAAACTGTTTGAAAGCCGAGCAAATTCAATATATCGGTGATTTAGTTCAGCGCACAGAAGTCGAGCTTCTTAAAACGCCTAACTTAGGCAAGAAGTCTCTGACTGAAATTAAAGACGTGCTAGCTTCACGTGGTCTATCTCTAGGTATGCGCCTAGAAAATTGGCCACCTGCAAGCCTAGCTGAATAATCTAAATCACTATATTAGTTTAGTTAGAAGGATAGGGTCATGCGCCATCGTAAGAGTGGTCGTCAATTAAACCGTAACAGCAGCCATCGTAAAGCGATGTTCAGCAATATGGCAGGTTCTTTGGTGAAACATGAAATCATCAAAACTACTTTGCCAAAAGCGAAAGAGTTACGTCGTGTAATTGAACCTTTAATCACACTGGCTAAGACTGACAGTGTAGCAAATCGCCGTTTAGCGTTTGCTCGCACGCGTGATAAAGAAGTAGTTGGTAAGTTGTTCAGTGAAATCGGTCCTCGCAATACAGACCGTCCAGGTGGTTACACTCGTATTATTAAGTGTGGCTTCCGTGCTGGTGACAATGCACCAATGGCTTATATTGAACTAGTAGGTCGCACATCTGCGAACGAAGAAGTTCAAGAAGACGCGCAGTCTGCTGAGTAAGTCTTAAAGACACCAAAAAGCCGAGCATAAGCTCGGCTTTTTAATATCTAAAATTTGGCAAAAAATAATATCGCTATCAGTATCCCTGTATATAGCGCAACATTTCAACTATACCATTATCAAACCAACATCTTTGTAAGCCCACTAAGCGTCACTAGAATCTACTTCCCTTAATAACCATTTGTTATTCAACTAGCTTGTTAATTTAAATTTCATGGTCGGTAATAACATTTATAGCTTTGAAAGTTATCTTGCTACTGAATATGTAGCTGTATAAATCTATAGAGTCTACTTTTACCTATGATTTAAATGCGTGATAACTGCGACTGTCAGTGTTTGACCCTCATAAGTTATTAACAATATACATAGGTAAAGATTATAAACTTAGGTCATTTGATCAAAATATTGATCATTTCAGTAGTGGATCGTTTTTTCGATTAAAGATTGAATCTGGGTTTCTTCATTTAACTTGCACTTATATAGTTAAAAACAGTCTAGTTTAGTGTTGTTTTTGAGCGTTTAGCTTAAATACTCAGCGAACAGTGTTTTATTTTAAGTTTTCTTCAAAAAAAGGTTGATCTGTTTTTGGATCTCCCTATAATGCGACCCCACTGAGACGGCAGACAGCAACGCTTAGCGAGGCAAGAGTTAATCAGTTAGTCGAGTAAAACTTGAGTTTAGATTTTTAAGAAAGTTTAAAATTAAGTGTTGACAAAAAAATAGGAAAGCGTAATATGCGCAGCCCTAGCGAGATAAAGTTTAACTTTAACCGCAACGTTCTTTAACAATATAAAGCAAT
>NZ_JACJFL010000038.1:0-46563 GCF_014164575.1 Pseudoalteromonas sp. SG41-1 | reverse complement strand
CCTAAAACCTAAAACCTAAAACCTAAAACCTAAAACCTAGGACCTAGGACCTAAAACCTCATCCCCCAATCATCTGGTCAGACCATTGTATTTTTTTATAAAATTCCTTCCTAAACACTGGCTTTATCTCATACTGTTTGATCTTTGTGCAAAATACGTTAGGGTGTTTTTTAAGGTGCGTCGCAGCGAAATTGACAGCAAACTTGCTTTTTGATAACGTATGGCTCAAATTTGGTATGACCAATTTACCTTTTGGTCTAGTCTCTGGGCACAAACTTGGATTTTTCAGGTTACATTTCCACTACAATGCGGACGTTGATTAATGTCTTTAAAGATTAAAGCAGCAAAACTATCGGATGTTATTTTACAGCAACTTGAGAACATGATTCTTGAGGGCTCATTAGCACCGGGTGAGAAACTGCCGCCAGAGCGTGAATTAGCCAAACAATTTGAAGTGTCTCGCCCTTCATTACGTGAAGCCATTCAAAAGCTAGAGGCAAAAGGCTTAGTAACGCGACGTCAAGGTGGCGGAACGTTTGTAAAAAATCAGCTAGAAGAAGGGCTCACTGATCCGTTATTTGACTTGATCAGTAAACATCCGGAATCACAGTTTGATTTATTAGAGTTTCGTCATGCTCTCGAAGGGATTGCAGCTTATTATGCTGCGCTTCGTGGTACTAGCACTGACTTTGCTAAAGTTAAGCAAAGCTTTGAATGCATTGCATTGGCTCATGATGATTTACTACAAAAAGCCAAAGCAATTAACGCGTTTCACTTTAGTGTGGCAGAAGCCTCGCATAATGTGGTGTTACTGCATTTAGTGCGCGGTATGCGGGCATTGCTTGAGCAAAATGTTTTACAAAATTTAACGGTATTGTTAGAGAAGCCGCATATTAGTTCGCGCTTAGCTGAGCACCGCCGTTTATTGATGGATGCAGTGATTGAAGGGAATCCAGAGCAGGCGCGACTTGCCAGTAATGCTCACTTAGCTTTCATTGAAGAAGCGTTATTGGAAGCAGGTAAAGAGCATTCACGAATTGAGCGTAGTTTAAGACGCACAAAGCAAAATTAAGTAACAAAAAACTAAGTTAAAGATAAATAATTTAAGCAAGTGCTGTATATGGCAACACGATTACCACAGTGCTAATTAAGAACATTCGTATTTTAAACATAAGGAAACCTCCATATGTCTGAAGTCAATAAAATTGACGTAGACGCGCTAGAAACACAAGAGTGGTTACAAGCTCTTGAATCAGTTGTGCGTGAAGAAGGTGTTGAACGTGCTCAGTTTTTACTTGAGCAAGTATTAGAGCAAGCCCGTTTAGACGGTGTTGATATGCCAACAGGTATCAACACAAACTACGTTAATACGATCCCGGTAGATCAAGAACCTGCTTACCCAGGGGACGTAAACCTTGAGCGCCGTATTCGTTCTATTATTCGTTGGAACGCAATCATGATTGTATTGCGTGCTTCGAAAAAAGACCTCGACCTAGGCGGCCATATGGCGTCTTACCAGTCATCAGCGGCGTTTTATGAAGTATGTTTTAACCATTTCTTCAAAGCCCCAAATGATGTAGACGGCGGTGACTTAGTTTATTATCAAGGTCATATTTCTCCGGGTATTTATGCACGTGCATTTGTTGAAGGTCGTTTATCTGCTGCGCAGCTTGATAACTTCCGTCAAGAAGTTGATGGCGAAGGTTTACCATCTTACCCACACCCTAAATTAATGCCTGAATTCTGGCAGTTCCCTACGGTATCTATGGGTCTTGGTCCTATCGCATCTATTTACCAAGCGCGCTTCTTAAAGTACCTAGATGGTCGTGGTTTAAAAGACACTAAAAACCAACGTGTATACGCGTTTTTAGGCGATGGCGAAATGGATGAGCCAGAATCGCGTGGCGCTATTTCTTTTGCTGCCCGTGAAAAACTAGACAACCTTTGTTACTTAATTAACTGTAACTTACAGCGCCTAGATGGCCCAGTAATGGGTAATGGTAAAATCATTCAAGAGCTTGAAGGTCTATTCAAAGGCGCTGGCTGGAATGTGATCAAGCTAGTGTGGGGCAGCGGCTGGGATATCCTACTAGCTAAAGACACCACAGGTAAGTTATTGCAATTGATGAACGAAACAGTCGATGGCGATTACCAAACTTATAAAGCTAAAAATGGCGCGTACGTACGTGAACATTTCTTTGGTCGTTACCCTGAAACAGCAGCACTTGTTGCTGATATGACAGATGACGAAATCTTCGCGCTTAAGCGTGGTGGTCATGAACCATCAAAATTATTCGCTGCATTCAAAAAAGCAGAAGAGACCAAAGGTCGCCCAACAGTTATCCTAGCTAAAACCGTAAAAGGTTACGGCATGGGTGAAGCGGCTGAAGGTAAGAATATTGCCCACCAAGTGAAAAAAATGGACATGTCACACGTTGCCCATTTACGTTCACGTTTAGGTCTTGATGATTTAGTATCTGAACAGCAACTTGCAGAACTTCCTTATTTAACACTTGAAGAAGGTTCGGCTGAGCACAAGTACTTACATGCTCGCCGTGATGCACTTAAAGGTTATACGCCAAAACGTATTCCTAACTTTACTGAAAAGTTAGTACTGCCAGAAGTAGAAGCGTTCAAGCCACTACTTGAAGAGCAAAAGCGTGATATCTCTACCACTATGGGCTTTGTTCGTGCACTTAATATCTTATTGAAAGATAAAGGTATTGGTAAAAACATCGTACCAATTATTGCCGATGAAGCGCGTACCTTTGGTATGGAAGGTTTATTCCGTCAAATCGGTATTTATAACCCGCATGGCCAAAACTATACGCCGCAAGACCGTGATATCGTTTCTTACTACAAAGAAGCAACATCGGGTCAAGTATTGCAAGAAGGTATCAACGAGTTAGGTGCAATGTCATCGTGGGTTGCTGCGGCAACATCATACAGCACTAACGATTTACCAATGATCCCATTCTATATCTACTATTCAATGTTCGGTTTCCAACGTGTTGGCGACATGGCATGGATGGCGGGTGACCAACAAGCACGTGGTTTCTTATTAGGTGCTACTGCCGGTCGTACAACATTAAACGGTGAAGGCCTACAGCACGAAGATGGTCACAGCCATATTCTTGCTAACACAGTACCTAACTGTATCTCTTACGATCCAACATACGCTTACGAAGTAGCGGTTATTGTTCAAGATGGTATTCGTCGTATGTACGGTGAAAGCCAAGAAAACATTTACTACTACCTAACGCTTATGAACGAAAACTATGCACAACCTGCTATGCCAGAAGGTGCTGAAGAAGGTATTCGTAAAGGTATCTACAAGCTAGAAAGCTACGCAGGCAAAAAAGCCAACGTACAGCTATTAAGCTCAGGTACTATCATGACTGAAGTGCGTAAAGCAGCCGCGATTTTAAGTGATGATTACGGTATTGCATCTGATGTGTATTCAGTAACGTCGTTTAACGAATTAACTCGTGAAGGGCAAGATGTTGAGCGTTTCAATATGCTTAACCCTGAAAGCGAACAGAAGACTGCCTACATCACCAGTGTATTAAATGACTCAGTGACTGTTGCCGCAACGGATTACATGAAAAACTACGCAGAACAAGCGCGTTCATTCATTCCAAGCAGCAACTACAAAGTATTAGGTACCGATGGTTACGGTCGTTCTGATAGCCGTGAAAACCTTCGTCGTCACTTTGAAGTTAACGCCAGCTACGTAGTAGTTGCGACGTTATCTGAACTTGCTAAACGTGGTGAAGTTGAGAAGTCAGTTGTGGTTGAAGCACTTAAAAAGTTCAACATCGACACTAACAAACTTAATCCACTGTACGCATAAGAGGTTTGCAATGAGTATTGAAATTAAAGTACCAGATATCGGTGGCGATGAAGTCGAAGTAACCGAAATTCTAGTGAGCGTTGGTGACAAAGTTGACGTTGACCAATCATTACTAACTGTTGAGGGTGATAAAGCCTCAATGGAAGTACCTGCGGCACAAGCCGGTACTGTAAAAGAAATCAAAGTAAACGTGGGCGACACGGTTACTACGGGTTCTTTAGTATTCTTGTTTGAAGGTGAAGAGCAAGCATCTAGCGAAGCGCCTGCAGAACCAGCAAAATCTGAAGCTGCAGCACCTGCTGCGTCTTCAGGTTCAACAACTAAAGAAGTCACGGTACCAGATATCGGCGATGATGAAGTTGAAGTGACGGAAATCATGGTTGCTGTTGGCGACACCGTTGAAGAAGAACAATCTATCTTAAACGTTGAAGGCGACAAAGCGGCAATGGAAGTACCAGCGCCGTTTGCAGGTACTGTTAAAGAAATTAAAGTTGCCGCTGGCGATAAAGTAAAAACAGGCTCTTTAGTGTTTGTTTTTGAAGTGGCTGGTAGTGAGCCTGCAGCTGCGAAAGCAGAAACAGCGCCAGCTCAAGAGTCTGCGCCGGCACAAAGTTCAGCGCCAAGCAGTAAAGAAGTAAACGTGCCTGATATCGGCGGTGATGAGGTTGAAGTCACTGAAGTGATGGTTGCAGTAGGCGATAAGGTTACTGAAGATCAGTCAATCTTAAACGTTGAAGGCGACAAAGCGGCAATGGAAGTACCAGCACCGTTTGCCGGTACTGTTAAAGAGATTAAAGTTGCTGCGGGCGATAAAGTATCGACCGGTTCACTTATCTTTGTATTTGAAGTGCAAGGCAGTGCACCTGCAGCTACCGCTGAAAAAGCGGCTTCTGAATCTGCACCAGCAGCGAAAGCAGAATCAGCTCCAGCTGCACAAGCAGCGCCTGCAAAAGCGAGCAATGAAAGTTTTGAAAACAATAGTGCGTATGCTCATGCATCGCCAGTTGTTCGCCGCTTAGCCCGTGAGTTTGGTATTAACCTTGCGAACGTAAAAGGCTCAGGTCGTAAAAATCGCGTTGTGAAAGAAGACGTGCAAGACTATGTGAAGAACTTAGTTAAGCAAGTTGAATCAGGCCAATTAGCGACAGCTTCTGGCAATACTGGTGGTAGTGAACTTGGTTTAATTCCATGGCCAAAAGTTGATTTTGCTAAATTTGGTGAAATCGAAGAGAAAAAACTATCTCGTATTCAAAAGCTATCGGGTAAAAACTTACACCGTAACTGGGTGCAAATCCCGCATGTTACGCAGTTTGATGAAGCTGATATCACAACTCTTGAAGAGTTCCGTAAAGAGCAAAATGCCCTTAGCGAGAAGAAAAAGCTAGGTGTTAAAATCACCCCGCTGGTATTTGTAATGAAAGCAGCAGCGAAAGCACTTGCTGAGTTCCCTACATTTAACTCATCACTATCTAACGACGGTGAAAGCTTAATTCTTAAGAAGTACATCAATATCGGTGTTGCAGTTGATACGCCAAACGGTTTGGTTGTGCCAGTATTTAAAGATGTTGATAAGAAAGGCATCATTGAATTATCGCGTGAATTAATGGAAGTATCTGTTAAAGCGCGTGACGGCAAACTTACCTCTTCTGATATGCAAGGTGGTTGTTTTACAATTTCAAGCCTTGGTGGTATTGGCGGTACAGCCTTTACGCCAATCGTAAATGCCCCAGAAGTTGCTATTTTAGGTGTCTCTAAGTCTGAAATTAAACCTAAGTGGAATGGCAAAGAGTTTGAACCAAAACTAATGGTTCCACTTTCTATGTCTTACGACCATAGGGTGATTGACGGTGCACTAGCTGCACGCTTTACTGTAACTTTAGCAAGTTACATGAGCGATATTCGCCAATTAGTAATGTAAGCAATTGCTGCATGTAGCGAAATAAATAGAATCAAATCCCAGCCAGTTGTTTTTTGCTGGGATTTTTACCATTTGCAATGATACAATCTTTGTATATCTTGCATAAATTTTTGATCTGCTCTCCCTTTCTGCCTTGCAGAAACATGGCAGTTAAACTTTAGGGCAGTGTCCCGTTCAAACAATTAAGGTAAAAGCATGAGCAACGAATTAAAAACTCAAGTTGTTGTACTAGGCGGTGGTCCTGGTGGTTATTCTGCGGCTTTCCGTGCTGCTGACTTGGGCTTAGAAGTAACAGTAGTAGAATCTCGCGACACATTAGGCGGTGTATGTCTTAATGTTGGTTGTATTCCTTCGAAAGCACTTTTACACGTAGCTAAAGTAATTGATGATGCAGCAGAAATGTCATCTCATGGTGTTACTTTTGGCGCACCACAAATTGATTTAGATAAAATTCGTTCGTGGAAAGAGTCAGTTGTTAGCCAACTTACTGGTGGCCTAGACGGCATGGCTAAAATGCGTAAAGTTAAAGTGGTTTACGGTTACGGTAAATTCACAGGTAGCAACACGCTTGATGTTGAAGGCGCTGACGGTAAAACAACAATTACTTTTGATAACGCTATCATTGCTGCTGGTTCTAAACCTGTAAACTTACCTTTCATTCCTGAAGATGACCGCGTAATTGATTCAACCGGTGCACTAGAGCTTAAAGACATCCCTGAAAAGCTATTAGTATTAGGTGGTGGTATTATCGGTCTTGAAATGGGTACTGTGTATCGCGCACTAGGTTCTGCAATCGACGTGGTTGAATTTGCTGACCAACTAGTACCAGCTGCTGATAAAGACATCATCAAGATTTACCAAAAATACGTAAGTGATAAATTTAACGTTATGCTATCAACTAAAGTTGTTGGCGTAGAAGCGAAAGATGACGGCTTATACGTTACATTTGAAGGTAAAAACGCACCAGCTGAACCAGTACGTTATGACAAAGTATTAGTTGCTGTTGGTCGTACACCAAACGGTAACTTATTAGATGCTGACAAAGCGGGTGTTAATGTTGATGAGCGTGGCTTCATTAATGTTGATAAGCAACTTAAAACTAACGTTGACCACATCTTCGCGATTGGTGACTTAGTTGGCCAACCTATGCTTGCGCACAAAGCGGTTCATGAAGGTCACGTTGCTGCTGAAGTTATCTCAGGTCAAAAACATTACTTTGATCCGAAATGTATTCCTTCAATTGCCTATACTGACCCAGAAATCGCTTGGGTTGGCGTAACTGAGAAAGAAGCAAAAGAGCAAGGCTTAAGCATTGAAACAGCTGTATTCCCATGGGCTGCATCAGGTCGTGCAATTGCATCTTCTCGTACTGAAGGTTCTACTAAACTGATCTTTGATAAAGAAAGTGGCCGTATTATCGGTGGTGCTATGATTGGTATTAACGCAGGTGAAATGCTGGGCGAAATCGGTCTAGGTATCGAAATGGGCGCTGACGGTGAAGATTTAGCATTAACTATTCATGCTCACCCAACATTGAACGAATCAATCGGCCTTGCAGCTGAAATATTTGAAGGTTCAATCACTGATTTACCAAACAAAAAAGCAGTTAAAAAGAAGAAGTAAGTTCTTTTAGTTAATTGTTTAAAAACCCAAGCCTCGGTTTGGGTTTTTTGTTTTTAATGGTCATAAGTTGATTAATATGACCCTTTAAAATTTACGGCTTATTGCTAAGTCCTGTTTACCTCGCTCCCACCCCTTTATGCTCAGCTTGCGCAAGTTGTATATATTTACGCTCGACTAGTTGTGATAGCGGCACGAGTTCAAAACCTTGTTGTTCAAGTTCGGGTAGCATGCGCTGTAAGAATTCAATGGTTTCAGGGTAAGGGTGGGCAATCGCGATGGCGAAGTTATAACGTTCGGCTTTATACTTTAGTTCGTTGAGGCGAAATTGTAACTGTTTCTCATTGGGAATATTATCTAAAAACACATGGCGGCCGACATTTTCAACGCCATATAAGTTGGCAACATTTTGCGCTTGGCTTAAGCCTGTAGTGCGGCTATCTAAAAAGTACAGGTTGCGCTTTTTCAGCACTTCCATAGTCCATTTCATGGGCAGGCTTTCTTGAGTAAGTGCTGAGCCCATATGATTATTTACACCTTTGACCTGCGGTAAGGTTGCAAGCGCATTGCCGAGGGTGATTTGTAATTGTTCTTTACTCATATTGCTGGTGAGTGCGCCGGGGCCAAGTGCTTTGCTGCTGTCGAGTGCTTGCATAGGAATATGCAGCAGTAATTCTTTATTCGACTTACTGGCTAGGCGCGCAAAAACTTGCGAATACGGGGTATGAGGCAAAATCGAGAACGATATTTTACCTGGTAAATTTAGGATTTCGAGGTCGCGTTGATGATTGCCAATATCATCAATCACAATCGCTATTTGCTTATTTGCGGCAAGCGTAGGCAAGCTAAAAAAAAGCCAGAACAACCAAGTTAATTTTTTCACGTTTATAATTTTTATTATCTTTTTTATAGTGAGCTAAAAGCTTTATTTCATAGTTAATAGCTGCTGTGCTTTTAATAACAGTGGATCAGCTGAGTCTTTGCGTGACCATGGCCGATCGTCATTTCCTTGTTCGTTTTTTATTATAACTACTTTATCAATTTGCGAAAGGGTTGATTGATTAATCGCCACATCGGGGGTTACTCCAATCCCCTCAATAGATTGACCCGATGGGGTAAAGTACTTTGCAGTGGTTAATTTTAGTGCTGTATTACCATTGCCTAATGGGATCAAAGATTGCACCGATCCTTTGCCAAATGATTGGCTGCCAATTAGTGTGGCACGGTGATTGTCTTTAAGTGCAGCGGCTAAAATCTCTGCTGCTGAGGCCGAGTTTTCATTAATAAGTACGACGATTGGCGCACCATTTAAAATATCACCTTTTTTGGCGCGAAAGTGCTGGTTTGCATCATAAAAGCGACCTTTGGTGGTGACTATGGTGCCACTTTGTAAAAATAGATCCGATACCGCTACAGCACTTTGTAATGTGCCGCCAGGATTGTCGCGTAAATCGAGCACTAAGCCTGTAAGTGGATTACCGTAATGGCTTTGCAGTGCTGTTATTTGCCGCGCAACATCATGCAAGGTGTGATTGGTAAAGCTATTTATTGCCAAATAACCAATACCAAACTCTGATAATGAACTGGTGACACTCTCTAAGTTAATTTCTGATCTAGTCAGGGTAAAATAAATGGCTTGTGGTGAATTACTTCGTTCAACCGTTAAGGTAACCGTTGCTGTGTCACTAGCTTTAATCATTTGCGCAACTTGATTGATGTCTTTATGTGCGACTGTTTGCTGATTAACGGCAAGTAGCACATCATTTATTTGTATTCCGGCAATGGCTGCGGGAGAGTCTTTAATTGTGTTTACAATAATAATTTTTTGTTGTTGCTGTTTTATTTCAATCCCAAGGCCTGTGTAGCGGCCATTAGTGCTGCTAAATAGCGCTTCTAACTCGTGTTCATTAAGGTACTTAGAGTAAGGGTCTAGCTGTGCGAGCAGGGCTTCAAATTGTTGACTGCTTTCAAAACTTTGTTGCAAAGCTAAGTCTTCAACATAATAGGCATGGATATTAAAGAGGATTTCGTTTTTTTGTTGGCTTTTTAAATCGCCCACCGAGGTCACTGCAAAGCTATTAAAACTCAGGCACAAAAAAACGCTAACGAGTAATAAATAGCTTATTAGGATGCGATTAAAAGCAGAGTATTGTAACTGCTGTATTTGTAATTGTGTATTTAGCATCAGCTGCTCCCAGTGGGGTGCAGCTGTTTAATCAATTAAATGCGTCTGCACCATGTTACAGGATTTACTGCGCGTCCTTTGTGGCGTATTTCAAAGTATAGACCAGAATTTGCTTGTCCGCCGCTTTGACCAACTAAAGCGATAATATCGCCTTGGCGTACTATATCACCTACGTCTTTTAGTAAGGTTTGAGTATGGCCGTATAAACTCATAAAGCCTTCACCGTGGTCAATAACAATAACCCAGCCGTAGCCTTTTAACCAATCAGCAAACACGACTTGACCGTTGTGGACGCTATGCACATTATTGCCTTCATTAGCGCCAATTAATACGCCTTTCCAGTCAATACCACCGTGCTTATGTTGGCCGAAGCTGTGCTCAATTTTACCTTTTGTTGGCCAGTTTAATTTACCTTTACTGGCTGATAGGCCCAGTAACTCAACCTTTTTAGTTTTTTCTTTTTCAAGTTCTTGCAAGGTAGCTACTAGGGTTTTTTCATTATCTTTTAAGTAATCAATTGAGTTTTTGGTTGAGCTAAGCTTGGTTTTTAATTCACTGATGTTGGCTTTTCGTTGTTGTTGCGCTGCAATGAGAGCTTGATGACGATTGGCTTGCTCTTCATGGAGCACAACTAAGTGTTGTTTGGTTTTTTCAAGTTCGGTTTGTACATCCGCTATTTCAATCAGGAGTGCTTTTAGCTCATCAATTTGCTCAATGCGCGCTTTGTTGAGGTAATTATAATAACTTAATGTGCGTTCAACCTGTGCGGTATTTTCTTGATTCAATAGCATTTTAGAGTAGTCATGTCCGCCAGACATATAGGCACTTTTAATTTGTGCGGCGAGTGCATGTTGCTGCTCTAGGCGTTTTTCCTCAAGTGCTTCAGCTTGCTGCTGTTGCTGTTGTTGTTGTTTTTCAGTATCGCGAATTGATTGCTCGGCAATATTTAGTGCCTTAGCGTTTTTTGCGATCTCGAGTTCGTGCTGTTGCAGGTTCTTTTGCGATTTTTCGATGTCTTTACGCTGGGCGGCAAGTTCAGCTTGGCTTTGCTTTAACGCCGTTTGGATTTCGCTGAGATCTTTTTTAGTACGATCTTCATTAGCGACGGCAGGCGCCGTCACTAATAAAGTGAGTATTAACGCAGTAACAACGAGCGTACTAAAAATTAATGGGTTAATACTTTTATTCATGGTTTATTTCAATGTCATGATTGGTGTGCCAGTCATCTCGCTTGGTTGTTCCATGCCCATTAAGTGCAACATGGTTGGCGCAACATCACTGAGCGCTTTGCCTTCGCTTGGTGTTGCATCACGACCAACATAAATGAAATGAACAGGTTCACTGGTGTGTGCGGTATGCGCTTGGCCAGTTTTAAGGTTAGCCATTTGTTCAGCATTACCGTGATCAGCTGTAATTAATGCTTCACCACCAAATTCTTCAAGGGCAGCAACAACACGACCAATACAATGATCGACTGCTTCACAGGCTTTTACTGCGGCTTCAAATACACCTGAGTGACCGACCATATCGCCATTTGGATAGTTACAAATAATTGCATCGTATTTACCGCTTTTAATCGCTTCGACGAGTTTATCAGTGAGCATTTCTGAATTCATTTCAGGTTGTAAATCGTAGGTTGCCACTTGTGGTGATGGGATCAGCTCGCGGGTTTCACCTTCAAATTCATCTTCACGTCCGCCACTGAAGAAAAACGTCACATGTGCATATTTTTCAGTTTCAGAAATACGTAGCTGTGTTTTATGGTGTTTTTCAAACCATTCACCCAATACATTAGTCAAAGGGACTGTGGCAAAGGCTGCTGGTGCGTCGATGTCTGCTGCGTATTCGGTCAACATAACAAAGCCGCTTAGTGCGGGGGCTTTTTTCTTGGCGAAACCGTCAAAGTCTTTATCAACAAATGCGCGGGTCATTTCACGAGCACGGTCGGCTCTAAAGTTTAAGAAAATAACCGTATCACCGTCATTAATTTGTACTGCGTCTTGGCCTTGTGCTGCTATGGTAGTTGCAGCAACAAACTCATCGTTTTCATCACGTTCGTAAGCCGCAGCTAATGCATCAACACCATTTTCGTAGCTATGTTGTGCGATCCCACTGACCATTAGATCATAAGCTTGCTCTACTCGGTTCCAGCGATTATCGCGGTCCATTGCATAGTAGCGGCCAATGATTGATGCTAAGCGACCACAATGTAATTTGCTAAATAGCGCTTCAATACGTTCAATTGACGTTTTTGCGCTACGTGGTGGAGTGTCTCGGCCATCTAAAAATGCATGAAAGTACACTTCTTTAGCGCCGCGCGCTGCAGCTAATTCAATTGCAGCTACAATATGATCTTCATGACTATGCACACCACCTGGGCTTAATAAGCCCATTAAATGCACTGCTTTAGCAGCATTCACTGCTTTATCAATGTTTTCAACTAGTGTTGGGTTATGCGCAAACTCACCGTCATTTATTGCTTTAGTGATGCGGGTGAAATCTTGATAAACCACACGGCCAGCACCTAAGTTGACATGGCCTACTTCTGAGTTGCCCATTTGCCCATCAGGAAGACCAACATCTAAACCAGAGGCTGAAATTAGGGTGTGCGGGCGAGTTGCCCAAAGTTCGTCTAAAACAGGGGTGTTTGCCGCTAAAATTGCGTTGCTTTGGGTATCTTCACGGTATCCCCAACCATCTAAAATCATGAGTACGAGAGGTTTTTTATGTTGTGTCATTTTTGTTCCTGAAAATTAGCTCCTGCTTAGCCTTAGCATACCGTGTTTTGTGGTTATGATCAGCAATCAAAAGGGCATATTAAAATATTTCACTCTCTGGTAATTTCTAATCAAGCACGTATACTTGCGTGGCTAGGGCATTACCCTTACGTTTAACCCCAGTGCTAAAGGCGCGGGACAATTTTCATAGTGGAAGACGCATGGATCAATATATTGAATTTGTCGGTAATCATCCGATATTAAGTTTAGCTTGGGTTGCTTTAGTAGCACTCATCGTGGGCGGCTGGTTTAAAAGTAAGTTTTCAGCAATTCGTCAAATAAATCCGCAACAATTAACATTATTAATTAACCGTGAAGACGGTGTCGTTGTAGATATACGCGCACAAAAAGAATTTAATAATGGCCGTATTGCAGGCGCTGAGCACCTTAGCTCTGAAAAAGCGAAACAATCTGACTTCTCAAGCCTTGAAAAGTCTAAGAGTAAACCCATTATATTGGTATGTACCACAGGCATGACAGCCTCAGGTATCGCAACTGCTATGCATAAAGCTGGTTTTGAATCAGTTTATGTTTTATCTGGTGGTATGGGTGCATGGCAAAGTGCTGGTCTACCAACGACAACAGGTCGCTAATTAAGTTAGTTAGGCCGATAGAGGAATTGTTATGAGTAATGTTGTTCTTTACACCAAAGCGTATTGCCCTTTTTGTCAGCGTGCTTTAGCGTTGCTAACAAATAAAGGTGTGCAATTTACAAATATCGACATTGGTGTACAGCCTGAATTACGTGATGAAATGATTGCCAAAGCAGGTGGCGCGAGCACAGTACCGCAAATTTTTATTAATGATGAGCATATCGGCGGTTGTGACGACATGATGGCGATTGAAGCCCAAGGCAAACTTGACGCTAAGTTAAACGCTTAAGCATTTATTATAAAAACGATTAAAAGTTAGGAATTATCATGAACGAAGAAAACCAGAACGTAGCAGCACAAGAAGAAACTGGCGCACAATTTACGATCCAACGTATTTACACAAAAGACGTGTCTTTTGAAACGCCTAATTCACCTGCTATTTTCCAAAAAGAATGGACACCAGAAGTTAAGCTTGACCTTGACACACGTTCTAATAAATTAGACGAAGGCGTGTTTGAAGTAGTATTAGCACTGACTGTTACTGCTTCTATCGGTGAAGAAACGGCTTTTTTATGTGAAATTCAACAAGCGGGTATTTTCACTATCGCTGAAGTTGAAGAAGTACAACTTGCACACATGCTTGGCGCATTCTGCCCGAACGTGTTGTTCCCGTACGCACGTGAAGCGGTATCTAACTTAGTTAACCGTGGTACATTCCCACAGCTTAACCTTGCACCTGTGAACTTTGATGCGTTATTCGCTCAATACATGCAGCAACGTGCAGCGCAAGCTGAACAGGCAACTGCAGACGCATAACTTATGAGTACAGCCAATTCAGCTGTTACTGTATTAGGGGCGGGGTCTTATGGCACCGCCCTTGCTATTTGTTTAGCCCGAAACGGTCACCAAGTGACACTTTGGGGTCGCAATAGCGATGACGTTGCCACGCTTGCAGCTGAGCGGAAAAATCAACGTTACCTGCCCGATGTCACTTTTCCTGACACCTTACACCTTGAAGCCGACTTACACACCGCAGTAACTGCAAGCCAAGTGATTTTGGTTGTTGTGCCAAGTCATGCATTTGGCGATACGCTACAGCAAATTAAGCCTTCATTACTTGAAGGGGCACAAGTTGCATGGGCAACCAAAGGGCTTGAACCAGATACAGGCCGACTTTTGCAAGAAGTTGCCCAGCAAGAATTAGGTGATGATGTGCCACTGGCAGTCGTATCAGGCCCTACATTTGCTAAAGAAATGGCGATGGGTTTACCTACTGCTATTTCAGTGTCGTCAACATCAACAGCCTTTGCAAAACAGTTAGCTGAACTATTGCATTGTGGTCGCTCATTTAGGGTCTATAACAATAATGATTTTATTGGTATTCAGCTCGGTGGCGCGGTTAAAAATGTGATTGCGATTGGCGCTGGTATGTCTGACGGCTTTGGTTTTGGTGCTAATGCGCGGACAGCATTGATCACCCGTGGTTTAGCTGAGTTATGCCGGTTAGGCTGCGCGCTTGGTGCTAAGTCAGAAACCTTTATGGGCATGGCTGGGCTGGGGGATTTGATCCTAACGTGCACCGATAATCAGTCTCGTAACCGTCGTTTTGGTTTAGCACTGGGTAAAGGTGAAAAGGTAGAGCAGGCGATAGCATCAATTGGTCAAGTGGTCGAAGGTTATCGCAACACCAAAGAAGTCTATTTACTTGCACAACGTACTGGTATTGAAATGCCGATCACTGAGCAAATCTATCAGGTACTTTATGAAAATAAAGACGTGAAAGAAGCCGCGATGGCTTTATTAGGTCGCGAGCAAAAATCAGAGTAACAGTGCCTTGTAGCTGCCAGCGTTTATGGGATTGTATAAACGCTGGCAGTTAATCTAATAACTAACATGGTACTTAGTCATTCATCAAATTAGATTGTTTTCTCAGGTTGTTTTTTTCGAGATAAGCAGCTACTTTTTCAGCACAAAGCGGGCGACTATAATAATAGCCTTGCATCGTATTACAGCCCATAACATGCAACATATAAGCCTGCTCTTTAGTTTCAACCCCTTCGGCAACAACATCGATATGTAAGTATTTAGCGAGGCGAATAATTGTCGCGGTAATATTACGATCCTGCTCACTATCGACAATATCTTTTATGAAAGAGCGATCAATTTTTAAAGTATCAATTGGAAAACGTTTTAGATAGCCCAATGATGAATGACCAGTACCAAAGTCATCTAGCGCAATGGTAAATCCTAGTGCTTTTAAGCGATTCATTTGCTGTTGGGCAAATTCAGGGTTGTCCATCATGGCACTTTCAGTTATTTCTAACTCAACACAGCGCGCAGGTACGTCGTAGTTTGTTAAACACTCAGTGAGGGTTTCGACTAAACTACTTTGCTGAAAGTGCAGAGCTGAAACATTAATAGCTACTTTGCCAAAACTCACCCCTTCATTACGCCATAACTCTAGTTGCTTAAATAGCTGCTTCATTAGCAATAAAGTGAGAGGAATAATTGCGCCATTTTGTTCTGCAAGAGGGATAAATTCAACAGGACTAATTATACTGCCATCAACTTGTGGCCAACGGACTAAAGCTTCAAAACCATGTACTTGATCTTTATCTGCGTTATATTTTACTTGGTAGAATAATTGAAAATCCTGATGTTCGATAGCCCGAAAAAGTGCACTTTCTTTACTTAGCTCATTAGTATCAATCGTGTGTTTAGATTTATCAAAAAATTGATAATTATTGTGACCCATCTTTTTGGCGTGATTAAGCGCACTGTTGGCGCTGCGCATCAGCGCTTCGCTGTTATAACCATTTTCTGGGTACCCAGCGATGCCACAACAGGCAGAAATAAAGCTCTCTATACCATCAAGCATAAACGGTGTTTGGAATTGTTTAAGAATATTATCGGCCAGTTTTTTGGCGAAAAAGACGGTCTTACCTGAATATAAATAGGGCGGTACAAGTACAGCAAATTCATCTCCCCCTAAGCGGGCCAAGGTATAACCAGAATCAAGGTTTCGAGTGAGTCTGCCCGCAACTTCTTTTAATAGTTCATCACCGATTGCGTGACCAAGGGATTCGTTAATTTTATTAAAATTGTCTAAATCTATAAAAATAATCAGTAAATTAGGGAAGTTGTTATTACAGCTGGCAATTGCCTTATTTACAGATTCAATAAAAATAGTGCGATTGGATAGCCCAGTGACAGAATCTCGAGTGGTTAATTTAAGCATCGCACGTTCATTATTCTTACGTGCAGTTACATCTGAAAATAACCCAATATAATGCGCGCTACTAGTACGTAGGTTAGGGGTTTTTACTTTCGTTATCGATAAATCTAAGGCATAGGGTTGCCCGTCTTTACGCACATTCCAAATTTCACCAGACCAATAACCATCAACCTCTAGATCATTATAAATGAGGCTTTCTAATTTTTTATCGCGGCCGTTTACAGTAAAGGCTTTTGGTTTTTTACCCACTACATCAGCAAGAGTAAAGCCACAAATAGTTGTAAATGCTTGGTTTATGTTCGTTATTTGAAACTGTTCATTGGCGATCCAAATGGCATCTTTTGATTGCGTCATTAACGCGTTGACCAAATTATGTTTAGCACCACTTTTTAATCTATAAACAATTAACAGCAGTAAAATAGCGAAAATAGCCGCTAAAATGAGATAATTGATCCAGTGAGGGAAAGTAAAAGCAGTTTGTTTAATCATTAACACTAGCGGTTCGCTGTTTACTTGATTAAGGTTTTTAACTTCAAGATAAATATTCTTTTCACTACTTGCCAGTGACAGCATAGTTTGAGTCGGCGGCAGTGCTAGCCAATCGCCATTGGGATCAAGCCGGTAATTTAGCCGCATAGGTAAGAGGCTATTACTGCTAAACCAAACAGAAATCCCTTTTAGCGGTTGGCTGGTATTTACTGCGTTGGTTGCTAAGTGGTAATAGTCTTGGCTTTTATCTTTGTAGTGCAAAGTCAAATGACTGACTAAAAAAGAGCTGCTTTGAGGTGGTGCTTGTTTTGAATGTACTTCTAATAAAGTATTACCTGTTGGTGCAAACAACATTATTTTATCACGATAGCTAACGCTAAAGAGTGAACTCGGAAGTTGCTTATAACTTATAGAATCATCAATATAAGCGGCAATACTATGAGTGGCATTTTCAACCCATAGGTTAGTGCTGGGTTTGTAGAGTTTTATCGCTTGAGAATCAACTATCCACAAAGCATTTTGTGGTGCTTCGTAAATGGCTGTGGTGTTGAACGTACTTACTTTATCAAAATTTATCTCAAGTGTTATTTGCTGAGAATTTTCAGGTGGTTGCCATTGACTCAGCCATAAGCCGTTACTTGTTGCAAGCCAAAGCCTTGAAGAGTTGCGTTGATAATAAATAGCGTTGATCTGCCCGAGGGCTTCAGTTTCAAGCACAAGGGCGGTGAGCTGTTGTTTAGCAATATAAAATAATTGCTCACCATTACTTGCTAGATATTGCTCGTCATTAAGGGATGTTAAAGCATTAATGTTATTAATTGGTAGTGTTTGGTTTTGTTGCTGCGTCGCAAAATCATATTTTATTAATTGCTTTTTGGTTGCTACCCACAGTGTTGTTGGGGCAGTTGAATGCAGCGCAGCAACTTGAACCTTTATCAATAAATCAAAAGTGAGGTTGCGGGCACTGTATAAATATAAACCAGTGTCGGTTGCAACAGCCCATTTGTCTTCGCGCAGATAAGCGATGGTAATAATTTTTTTATGTTGTGTAAAATTACCTAACTGTTCCAACATGTCAAAGTATTGCTGCATACGCGGAGCAGGATTATCGGTGATAGGAGTTGTGATAATTTGCATTACAGGGAGCTTTAGCCAGCTTTTAGTGGCAGTTTGCAGCCACAGTTGTTGGTTGTTTTGTTTAATTGATAAAAAGCGTGCAGGAGCACTATAAAACAAAGGATTCGTGTTTTTGCTCGTTAGATCATGTTTATAAGCGCGATTTTTATGCAAATAATAGAGCTGATCATCAAAGTAATTTAGTTGTTGAACATGCGCATGCTGGAGTTTTATTTCTTGCATAGAGTGCGCGTTGTTAAACAGGTAATGTTGGTCGTTATTGGTATTGATAAGGATCGCTGCTGAGGTTTGACTTGGACTCAATTGCGCGATAGGCGCGGGGACGATAAGCTGAGCTGTAATTGCATTACTTGCTAAATCAAAGTGACTAACTAAATTACTACCTGAATGTAGCCATAGGCTGTTGTTAAATCCCAATGCGAGTTCGACGATCTGCTCTGAAAAGGCGAATGGAGAATAGATTTTTTCGTCTTTTATAGTGTGGATCTGACCTTGGTACAGAAAGTAAAAGCCGAGCTCAGTGGTTAATATCGGCTGTTTTAGCGGTGTTGCTGTTAGTTGAATTAACTGGTTGTTAATTAAGTTTATTAAACTCAGCCCTTGCTCAGTGTTAATTAATAACCAGGATTTATAGGTCGCTACTTGTAAAATGGCTTGATTCGCAAATGATGAAAAAGGTGGTGCTTGGCCACTAAAAAGATGCACCGAGTCGTAATTAAACAGCCCTTTATTGGTAGCGAGCCAAAACGCATTACTTGGGTCTTGAGTAAAGTCATTAATGGCGGGTAGCGAAAGTTCATTCGCATTTAATTCAGCTACACTCGCGTTTGCATTTACAATAGATAACATGCTAATAAAACAGCATATTTGAAGGAAAAAACGCATTACAATCCATTGAATCAGTTTAAAAAGAACTTATTTAGAATAGTGTAGGAATAGAAATAATGCGAATCCACTCGAAGCAAATTTATTGCTATATGTAGTGCTAAATTATAATGGTGATTATAAAACAAGGCGCCCAACGATATAGGCGCATTTTAATATAATTTACTGCGCGTTAGGAAAGCCTAACTGACGCCATGATTCATAAACAAAAACAGCCACTGCGTTAGATAAGTTCATGCTTCTACTGTTAGCTTGCATAGGAATACGCACACGTTGTTCATTAGGTAGTGATTGAATTAAATCATCTGGTAAGCCACGGGTTTCTGGGCCAAACACTAAACAATCACCTGCTTCATAACTCGCTTGATGGTGAAATTGACTGCCTTTAGTGGTACATGCATATACTTTTTTAGGTTGGCATTTTTCTAAGTAAGCTGCAAATGACGGATGGCGTTGCACATGGCTAAATTCATGGTAATCAAGGCCAGCTCTTTTCACGCGCTTATCGTCCCACTCAAAGCCCAAAGGCTCGATTAAATGCAAAGCATAGCCCGTATTTGCACACAGGCGAATAATATTCCCTGTGTTAGGTGGAATTTCAGGTTGGTATAAAACGATATCAAGCATAACGAGCCTTATTGGTGATCTACATTTTGACGTTCGAGAGTATACACGAAACAGATAAAAAAAATGATATACTCATTTTAAGTAAACACTTTAAGCATAGGCAAAAACGTGCATCAGCGCAGTTATGAGTTTTGGGTAAAAACAGCAAGTGTGGTCACTATGGTGATGGTGAGTTTAATGATTGCTGCTAAATGTTGGGCATGGCTTGCGTCTGGCTCTGCCTCTATGCTCGGATCACTCACCGATTCTTTGATGGATATTACCGCTTCAGCAATGAGTTTTATGGTGCTCTTTTATGCACTGCGCCCAGCTGATGACGATCATCGTTTTGGCCATGGTAAAGCCGAAGCCTTGGCGGGTTTAGGGCAAGCGGCATTTATTGCAGGCTCTGGTTGTTTATTGGCGTTTCATGGTATAGAGCGATTATTTAATCCTGTGGTACTAAGTCATTCAATGCTCGGGGTATGGGTTAGTCTATTTGCGATTGCTTGCACCTTAGTGGTGGTTTATGTACAAACTCAAGTCATTAAGCATACCGAGTCCATTGCAGTTAAAGCAGACTCTGTGCATTACAAAGGCGATATAATTTTAAATGCAGCAGTACTGCTGGCCATATTGCTTGCGCAAAATGACATGCTGTACGCGGATCCTATTTTTGCCATTGGTGTTGCAGGTTATTTGCTTTATAACAGTTGGGATATTGCTAGGCAAAGCGCTGACCATTTAATGGATAAAGAGCTACCTGAGGACGAAAAAGCCAGTATCATATCAATCGCTAACAGTCATAACAATGTATTTGGCGTACATGACGTACGCACGCGACAAGGTGGTAAAGTTAAGTTTATTCAAATGCATTTAGAGCTTGAAGATCAACTCCCCTTGATCCGTGCTCATTATGTAGCGGATGAAGTAGTGGCGATGATCCAACAAGAATTTAATTGTGAAATGGATATTTTGATTCATCAAGATCCAATGTCATTGAGTAATAGCCGCGCTCAAGTTAATGAATCACAAAACTGATAAAAACGGCTAAGCACAGCTTTGCGAATGGTGTCTTGTTCAAATAGTAACTCGTGCTTAGCATTCGCAAATGTTTGTAAAATAGCATTACTTTGACGGTGAACTAAGGCTAATTGGGCTTGGTTATCAACCACAGTATCATTCTCAGCACTGGCTACAAAAAGTGGAATCGATAGCTGTTGTTTTTCAAGAGTTGCCATAAAGCCAAAAGCTTCATTCAACCAGCCGTAAGTCACCCCGCCTAATTGTAGCGCGCTATCCGTTTGGTAGGTTTGTCTAAATAAATCATAGCGAGTTTCGCTACTGGTAAGGTCATTCTGTGCGAATTCATCAGGCAGGTAATCTGCTTGGCCAAACGCATAGTGTTTATTAAAACCAAACAAACAGGCAGCACGGGCGGCAAGTTTAGCCAGTGGTTTGGGAGTACCTTTAGTGAAAATATCAAACATGGGCGAAGACAAAAATACCCCACTGTAGTTATGTTCAAACCGGGTCAGGAAATCAAAGGCAATCGCGCCGCCCATTGAATGCCCTAGGATGACTTTTTTGCCTTGGTAGAGTTTACTGACAATTAGACGGTCAAACAGTGCTAAATCATCAGCATAATCACTAAATTTATTAACAAAACCTTTATGAGGATTGGCTAAAGCGCGATAAGAACGGCCTTGTCCTTGATGATCAATAATAAACACCGCATAGTTATTTTTATATAACTCCCAGATTAGCTCTTGGTATTTATCTAATCCTTCAATACGTCCAGAGCAAATAACAATAGCGGCTTTGGCATGCTCAGGTATCACATAGCCATAATATAAATCGCCATTATCGGTAGTCAGCTGCGCTTTGTGCAACTGCTGCTGAAAAAACTCTGTGATCTCAGGTTGTTGGGTAAGTAAGTTTTGCTCTGTGCTGTAAAACATAATGGCCATGATTATTTTTGTTTATCCAGAGGTAAGGCGATACGCACACATAACCCACTTGGTTGTTTATTATGCAGCGTTAAACTGCCAGAATGGGCGGCAATTGCATTTTTAGCAATTGCTAAGCCAAGTCCTGTACCGCCGCTAGTTCTGTCTCGTGCATCAGATTGGCGAAAAAATGGCTCACATAATTTGGCTAAATTTTGCGGTTCGACGCCCGGGCCATCATCGCTGATCTCTATATAAATAGCATCACTTAAACTCAATGTTAGGGTGATTGTTTGCTCTGCATATTTTATTGCGTTGCGTAAAACATTCTCTAGCGCACTGGCAATGAGACTCTCGTCACAATAAATATCAACATTGAGTTGACCATTTATAATTAATTGCTTATTGGTCTGTTTAGCTTCAAATTGCGCATCATTCAAAACATGATCAATAATGATCTGTAAGGATTGTTGATGCAGCGATAGCGCCTGACTTTTCGCCTCTAAGCGCGATACTTGCAGCACATCAGCGATCATTTTATCGAGCTGATTTGCTTCTTTTTCAATGCGTAATAAATAGGTTTGGTTTTCTTCTGGGGTCTGCATTTGCGCAAGACCCGTAGCCATTTTAAGGCGAGTTAGGGGGGAACGCAACTCGTGAGATATATCAGCCAATAAGCGCTTTTGTGCAGAAATCAGTTGCTCTAACTGACTTGCCATACTATTAAAGTCGCGGCCAAGTACGCCCAGTTCATCTTGCCTGTTTGGATCAATTTCAGCGCGCGCGGTTAAATCGCCGTCAGAGAGCTTAATTGCAGCTTGCTTTAAGTGATTAATAGGTGCAATTAGGTTACGACTAAATATAAAACTTAAAGTTAATGAAGCCAGTAAAGCAATGATCACTTTTAGCCAAATCGGCATCAGCTTTAACCGTATAAAAAAAGGTGGTTGATGATTCTCATCAATTTCGTATAGGTAAAATTGCCCCTCAGGAAGGTTTATTTTTATCGGTCCGAATGCTTGATAATACTCGGTAAAAATAATTTGTGGCGGCATGTTTTTAGTGAAATTAAGTAAACTTAAATCAATCTCACTTGATGGTACTCTGCTACTGAGCGAGTGATCTGGCTGATCTGAATTTAAATATAGTAACTTTTGTTTTGCAAGCCGCGGATGAGTTAAAATTTCGGCAATCGATTTATTATGTTTGACTACCATACGTTCGATGCCTTTGGCCGTGTATTGCAAGTTTTTCTGCATGGGCCCATGTAAGTTCTCATAACTGACTTGATTGGTCGCAATGTTACTTAAAAACACCAATGCAGTTATGGTGCCTATTACTGTTAGCCAAAACCACACAAAAATTTTGAAAAATAAAAAGTGCTGAGGATGTTTTAGCCAAGAAAACCGAGTTTTATTACTCCCCTTGGATAAAGACATAACCAGTCCCTCGCATGGTTTTTATTCGTTCTGCATTGTTGAACTCGGCAATTTTTTTACGAATATTACTCACATGCATATCAATTGAGCGATCAAAAGAGGCTAGGCGTCTACCGAGCACCTCTTCACTTATTTGCTCTTTACTGACCACTTCACCTGCATGTTTAACCAGTAAGGCAAGTACTTCATATTCAGTACCGGTTAGGCTTAGCGGGTGTTCATCTACATACGCTTCGCGGGCAGCTAAATTTATAACAATATTATTAACGGTTAACTTATTACTGCTGGTATTTGCTAGGCTAGTAATATGTTCAATACGACGAGTAATCGCTTTAACCCGTGCGAGTAATTCACGATGATTAAATGGTTTAGGAATGTAATCATCAGCGCCTAGTTCAAGACCAAAAATACGGTCAAAGTCTTCACCTTTGGCGGTTAGCATAATTACCGGCGTTAACTTTTTTTGTCTAAGCTGTTTTAATACTTCAAAGCCATCTAGTTTCGGTAACATAACATCGAGTAAAATTAATGCATACTCTTGCTCAAGCGCTTGTTTTAAGCCTTGTTCACCATCATGGGCACATTCTATTTGAAAACCTTGCGCAGTTAAGTACTCCGAGAGTAACTCACATAAACCGGTATCATCATCAATCATTAATAGCTTCATTATTTGCTCACCTTAACCACGCTGGAATAACTTCATTTTACGCCTTAACGCACTTAAAAGTGAACCTTTACACAACCTTTACATTGCTTTGCGTTGCTTTGCACTTGGTTAGTTATAGTGAACATAACAACTGAACAGACACTAAGTTACAAGCAACTCAAAGGTAATGATTATGACTATTTCAAGTAAAGTTTCTAAACTAGTATTAATTTGTGGATTAGCGACAGCAACATTAGGCACTGGCGCCGTAATAGCAAAAGAGGGCATGGATCATAAACCAGGCCATTCTCAACAGCATAAACAAGCGCGCTTTTTACTCTCTGAGCGTGGCGTTAAAAAGCTTGATTTAACTGAGCAACAACAAACTCAGTTAAAAAGCATTTTTGATGCGCAAAAAGCACAGTTTAAAGCGCTACGTGGTAACGATAAACAGGCCATGAAGCAAGAGCGTGCTGCCCATAAGGCACAAATGCAAGCATTGTTAGATATGCCAACCTTTGATGAAGCTGCAGCGAAAGAGTTATTAGCGCAGCGCCAAAGCAAAGGCGAGCAATTTGGCTTAATTAACCTAAAAACGCAGCATCAAGTATGGCAAGTATTAAATGCTGAACAACGTGAAAAGTACCAAGAAATTAAAAAACACATGCGTAAAAAAGGTGACAAAAAACGCAGCCATGACGAACAAACGGCAAGCTAAGTAATTACCAAAATTACTAAAGCGAAAAATGAAGCGCGGGAGAGATCCCGCGCTTTTCTTTTTTAACGAGCCATGTGGCAGCTATTTTATATCGCGACAGAGTTTGCTCTGCAGCTGAGTTTTATCCAACGTCTAAATTATATATTTGACGGGGTATAAACCTGCGGCTACACACTGGTAGCAGGTTTATATCGCGTCATAGTGCTAACTTAATAAGTGTAAGTAATTTGCGTACATTTAAGCGCATGCACAAGACAAGCTAACCTTACTCACTTATGCTATGAATGATGCAAATAAGCCCGCCATTTCACCCGATGAAATAATCAATATTCGCGAAGCGTTTAATATGTCGCGCTGAGTATTTGCAAACTTATTACGTACCTCAGCAAGAATGTTTGAAAACTGGGAACAAGGGCGCAGTGTTCCTAATGGGCAAGCAATTACTTTACTAAAACTGGTGCAGCGTTATCCAGAAACATTGAATCATATAGCTGAGTTGTAGAGTTAGTTTTCCTAGCCCTTATAATCTAGCACCTATGTTAGCTCTTTTATCGCATTACTTATGCCATCTAAACTCAGCGGGTACATGCGGTTATTCATTAGCTGCTTGATAAAATCAATTGATTGGTAGTAACGCCAGTGTTCAACCGGTTGTGGGTTGAGCCAGGCGACTTTATCAAAATGATTAGTGATGCGTGCCAGCCATGCGCTGCCGGGCTCTTCGTTGTAGTGTTCCACTGAGCCACCGGGGTAGGCAATTTCATACGGGCCCATAGTGGCGTCGCCAACAAAGATCACTTTATAGTCACTGGTGAACTTATTGATTAGCGTCATGGTGTCGATGACGTTAGAGTGGCGGCGTTGATTATCTTGCCATACGTGTTCGTATAAACAGTTATGGAAGTAGTAAAATTCTAAGTGTTTAAACTCGCTATGCGCGGCGCTAAATAATTCTTCACAGGTGTGAATGTAATCATCCATTGAGCCGCCAATATCAAACAGCATCAATACTTTTACCGCATTGTGGCGCTCTGGTGCCATTTTTACATCCAGCATGCCGCCTTGTTTGGCGGTAGCGCGAATGGTCTCGTTTAAGTCGAGGGTGTCACTGGCGCCAGTGCGAGCAAACTTGCGCAGTTTTTTAAGGGCGAGCTTAATAGTGCGTGAGCCAATTTCACGGTCAGAGTCCAGATTACGATATTCGCGTTTATCCCATACTTTTACCGCTTGGCGATTGCGGTTGCCGTCTTGACCAATCCTTACGCCCTCAGGGTTATAGCCATACGCGCCAAATGGCGATGTACCACCCGTGCCCACCCATTTATTGCCACCAGCGTGGCGTTTTTGTTGTTCTTCTAGGCGCTCTTTGAGGGTTTTCATTAGCTCATCAAGGCCGCCCATGGCTTTAAGCTGGGCTTTTTCTTCATCGGTTAGGTGTTTTTCAAACTCTTTGCGCAGCCAATCTTCAGGTAAGTTGTGCTGCTGTTTTAAGCTTTCGAGTAAGTCGAGATCGGCAATGCCGCTAAAGTAATCAGCAAACGCTTTATCAAACCTGTCAAAGTGGGTTTCGTCTTTAACCATAATGGTACGGGCTAAATAATAAAATCCGTCAATATCGGCAAATACCGCGCCTTTTTTTAGCGCGTTGATCAAATCAAGCAGCTCGCGCAAACTAACAGGTAAACGGTATTCACGCAGTTTGAAGAAAAACGCAACCAACATCTTAACGGCGACTCATAAAGGCAAGTTTTTCAATTAAGCTGATATCTTGTTCATTTTTAAGTAGTGCGCCAAACATTGGCATTAAACCGCCTTTTTGAGTTTTGTCATGCAGAGTTTTTGCATCGATGTCTTCAGCCATAAGCAGTTTTAACCAATCAAGTAACTCGCTGGTGGAAGGCTTTTTCTTAATGCCGTTGACTTCACGTAGATTAAAAAATACTTCCAGTGCTTGGCGAACTAAATCTTGTTTTACGTGTGGGTGGTGAACATCGATAATTTGCTGCATTTCGTCACTAGATGGAAAATCAATGTAATGGAAAAAACAACGGCGTAAAAAGGCATCGGGCAGTTCTTTTTCGTTGTTTGAGGTGATGATCACAATAGGGCGTTGTTTTGCGATTACACGCTCACCGGTTTCATAAACATGAAATTCCATTTTATCGAGTTCTAATAGTAAGTCGTTTGGGAATTCGATGTCGGCTTTGTCTATTTCATCAATTAATAATACCGGGCGTTTGTTATGTTCTTCACCATAAGTAAATGCCTGCCACAACTTGCCTTTAATAATATAGTTGCCAATGTCGTTTACCCGGGCATCACCTAATTGGCTGTCGCGTAGGCGTGATACTGCATCGTATTCATATAAGCCTTGCTGCGCTTTAGTGGTCGATTTGATATGCCATTGGATAAGTGTGGTGTCTAAGCTTTTAGCCAACTCCTCAGCCAGCATGGTTTTACCAGTGCCGGGCTCGCCTTTGATCAAAAGTGGCTTTTCCAGCAAAATAGCCGCATTAACCGCTTGTTTTAACGCTGAACTTGCGATGTAGTTATCAGTAGAATTAAATTGCACGTAAATACCTATCTGGTCTGAGCAGTAAACAATATGCCTATCATGCCATAGTTAATCGGCTTCACCAAGGTAGCTAAAGCGTGGAATAATTTTGCTGTCTTTTTCAATCGTTTCGCTAAACATACTAAGCGGTCTTGCCCAAATGCCAAACTCACCATACAAGGCTTGGTAAATAACTAATTGTTCGTCTGTTTCACTGTGAGTGGCGACGTACAGAACTTTGTACTTTGGGCCTTTGTAGTGTTGGTATATGCCTGATTTGAGGGTATGTGGTTTTATTGCTGTAGTCATGTTTTGATCTCTTGTATAATTTGTCTTTGCACTTTTAATGCTAACTAATTTGCCAATACTATGAACTATATTTCGTTAGATGATTACAAAAAAGCGTGGGTTTTTCGTCATAAAGATGCGCCAGTAACAGAACAAGACCTTGCCTTAATTAAACCTATGAGCCATGAGCGTGCCGCTGTTTTATGGAGCACCATGGTGAGCCGTGAACATGACCATCCTGATTTTTTTGAAAAAACAGACTGGTGTGGTAACGAAGACAATTTCTCGCAAACTATTCACTGGGAAGCTGCATGGGAAGCCGGCGCTGAGCAACTGCCAGCTGAGATACTTGCGCACTTAGGTTGGCAAGCTAATACCACAGTGTATTTTTGTATCGCCCGCGATAATATTATCGAAACCAGCTTTGATGTGTTTAAACGCAATTGGCAAAATTTTATGTTTTTAGCTGATGGTAGTCTGTTATTAGGTAAGAAACGTGATGAAGTAGTGCAGTTTTTAGAAACTGGCGATGCTAAATTAGGTATAAAGTCACAAGTTAAGTAACCTGAGCTTTGCTTTTGTAAAGAGCAGAGCTTAAAAAGCAGTCAATACTGTGCTATAAAACAAGCAACTAGATGTTTTAGAGTATGATCGTTGGCTGCAAGCGACCCCTTTCAACAAGTCGATATTTGGCAATCAGATACACAACGTGTGCTATATGCACAGTTGTGCAATGCTTTTTATGCGCGGGAAATAGGTCAATTAGTTGTTGAAGTTAATGAACAACGTTTACGCAAGCGATTAAAAAGTCTTCCTTATTATATAGAACGCGCAGCAACGGCCGTGGTAAATGGTCAAGTTCCTTTTCAGTTAGATCCGCACAATGGCTGTTGGCTAGATAAGCAAAAAGCTCAGCCTCCCAACGCAAAAAATAATGATGATTTTTATCAAACACATAAAAATGTAGGTTTAATTGTTCCGCTTTTACTCAATAGCGCAAATCAAACCCGTGTTGCAATAGACAGCATCGACCAAGTAAGCGACAATAAACTTCATTGTAATGAGCATGGTTGGTTTGACTGCCAAGGTCAGCCGCTTGAAGGGCAGTCGGTGGTGTTATTAAAGCCCACAAAGGCAACAATGGCCGCTGCTTGTTGTGGCCATCAGTGGTCTTTTGATAAACGCACAACACCGCGTATTTTATCACTGAGAGAAATGCTGCTAGCAGGCAATATCAATTGGCGTAATTTAAAACGTCCCCATGTTCGAGTTAAAAAAATATAATACCAGTAGCCTTAATCGCATTATAAATTTGTACTGGTAGAGTAAAATCAAGGAGTGTTTAATGCGACTGTTTCAATTCACGCTGCTGTGCTTAGCGTTATTTGTACAATATCGATTATGGTTTGGCCACAACGGTGTACAAGATTATAGTCGTTTAAAAGCTGCTGTTACTTCACATCACGATACTAATGCTCAATTGATCAAACGTAATAAAGTGCTTAAAGCCGATATTGAAGATTTAAAGCTTGGTCAAGAAGGGGTGGAAGAGCGCGCTCGAAATGAATTAGGGATGATCAAACCCGGCGAAACATTTATTCGTGTTTTACCTGGGCAGCAACAAAATGACAACTAATTATACCCTTGCAGCCATAGTCCCAGCCGCTGGCGTGGGAAGCCGTATGCAACATAGCGCACCGAAGCAATACATTCGCTTGGCTGGTAAAACAATTCTTGAACATACACTTGCTAAACTAGCGCAACTCAAACAATTAACGACTATTGTGGTGGCCGTCAGCGATGATGATCCTTATTTTGCTACACTGGAGTTTATTGATCAGCGCATTGTCCGTGCAAGTGGCGGCAAAGAGCGAGCTGACTCGGTACTTAATGGCTTATTAGCGCTTGCAGATAACCCGCCTGATTGGGTGTTAGTGCATGATGCGGCAAGGCCGCTGGTTACCTTGGCTGATATTGAGCGCTTACTTAGTGAGTGCATTAACGCTGACGAAGGCGGTATATTAGCAAGCAAAGTGAAAGATACTATTAAGCGCGGTGCAACTCATAGCCAACAAACAGTGCCACGGGATGACTTATGGCAGGCGTTGACCCCGCAATTATTTAAGTACCACGATTTAATGCAGGCATTGCAAACTGCGCTTGCTCAGCAGGTTACGATCACTGACGAAGCATCGGCAATAGAATGGGCGAATAAGCCCGTAAAGCTAGTGGCTGGGCGTAGCGATAATATTAAAATAACCACTCCAGAAGATTTAGATTTAGCCAACTTTTTACTCCAAAAACAACAAAGTGAGAATGCATCATGATTCGTATAGGCCATGGCTTCGATGTCCATAAATTTGGTGGCGAAGGCCCGTTAACTATTTGTGGTGAAAAGATTGCCTACCCACAAGGCTTTTTAGCGCACTCTGATGGTGATGTTGCGATTCATGCACTATGCGATGCTATTTTAGGCTCATTAGCAATGGGCGATATTGGCAAGCACTTTCCTGATACCGCCAGTGAATATGAGAATATAGATAGCCGTATTTTATTACGCCATGTTGTTGATTTAGCTAAGCAGCAAGGCTATGTACTGGGTAATGCGGATGTAACGATAGTAGCGCAAGCGCCAAAAATGCTGCCGCATATTCAAGCCATGCGTAAAAATTTAGCCGCCGATTTAAACGCTGAACTGGGCCAGGTAAATGTCAAAGCAACAACCACTGAAAAGCTCGGTTTTGAAGGGCGAAAAGAAGGTATTTCAAGTCATGCAGTGGTTATCATGAGCAAGCAATCACTATGAGCGAGTTAAATTATTTATACGGTGCACCACTATCTAAAGCTGATTTTAAAACCACTGCTGAAGATTTTATGGTTGATGAGGATTTAGGCATAGAGTTTACCGGCAGTGGTGAACACGTCTGTTTACAGGTCGTTAAAAAAGGCGAAAATACCCAATACGTTGCTAAATTACTTGCCCAAAAAGCGGGGATTTCGCCACGTGATGTCAGCTTCGCTGGTATGAAAGATCGCCACGGAGTATGTAGTCAGTGGTTTAGTGTGCCAGTACCCATTAAAAAAGACATTGATTTTACTGAGCTAAACAGTGAATCACTGTTTATCATTGCTCAGCAACGGCATAATCGTAAGCTGCGGACTGGCTGCCACAAAGGTAATAAATTCAGCATTATTCTGCGTAATGTAACTCAGCCGTTAGACATTCTTTGTCGTATCAACGCGGTACGCGCCGGGGTGCCTAACTATTTTGGCGAACAACGCTTTGGTCACGATGGTCATAATTTAGTGATGGCTAAAAAGATGTTTGCCGGTGAGCGCATTCGTGACAAAAAACTACGTGGTTTAATTATCTCTGCTGCACGTTCTTATGTGTTTAATCAAATAGTGAATTTGCGTGTTGCTGAGCACGGCTTAGCTAAAACCATGCACCGTGAAGTGTTTATGCTCAGTGGTAGCAATGCATTTTTTGAAGATGCCATTAGCGATGAAAATATCGCTCGTCTTGCCTCTGGCGATATTATGATGTCTGCGCCATTGGTCGGCACTAGCGAAAAAGGCCTCACCGAACAAGAAAAAATATGGCTAGAGCCGTATCAAGATTGGTGTGAAGGGCTTGGTAAGTTAGGGCTGAAAAATGAGCGCAGAATGTTGCGTTTGATCCCACAAGATTTAACCGTTGCAACGATTGATGAAACTACCATTAAATTGAGCTTTGGTTTACCCAAAGGCACCTTTGCCACGGCATTGTTACGTGAGCTGGTGGATTACACAGATGCAAGCCCACGAGTACATAAAGAACAGGACGCTGAAAATGAAAATTCTTCTAAGTAACGATGATGGTGTTAATGCAAAAGGTATTGCAGTGTTGTATCAGGCATTGACGCAAATTGCAGACGTAACGTTAGTTGCACCTGATCGCAATTGCAGTGGCGCAAGTAACTCACTGACGCTACTTAATCCACTGCGTGCTACCACGCTAGATAACGGGTTTATTTCGGTCAATGGTACGCCCACTGATTGTGTACATTTGGGCGTGAATGAATTACTTAATGAAAAGCCCGATCTAGTCGTTGCCGGTATTAACCACGGTGCAAATTTAGGTGACGATACTTTGTACTCAGGGACTGTTGCAGCAGCAACCGAAGGACGTCATTTAGGCTTGCCCGCAGTGGCGGTGTCTTTGTGCTCAAAAGAAGGCAATCATTTTGAAACGGCAGCAGCGGTGACTGTCAGCATAATTAAAGAGCTGGCGTCACATCCATTGCCAAAAGATCAAATCATCAATATTAATGTGCCAGATATTCCGTTATCTGAGCTAAAAGGCGTGCAAGTAACGCGTTTAGGTGCGCGTCATAAAGCAGAAACCATGACTAAACAACAAGATCCATGGGGACGAGACATTTATTGGTATGGGGTTTTAGGTGCCGAAAGTGATGCCGGAGAAGGTACAGACTTTTATGCTATCAATAATGGCTATGCATCGGTTACGCCACTAAGTGTTGATATGACAGCGAAAGATAGCTTGGCTGCAGTTGGTGAGTGGCTTAAAACGATGGAGATCAACGGTGCTGGCTAATTATACTCGAAGTGCCCGTGCGCTCGCTGACCTATTACAGCGTGAAGGTGTTGAAGATAAATTGGTACTCAGCGCTATTGCTGATATTCCACGTCATGTATTTGTTGATGATGTACTTAAGCATAAAGCGTATCAAAATACGGCGTTGCCAATAGGTCAAGGACAAACAATTTCACAGCCATATATTGTTGCCCGTATGACCGAGTTACTGCGTTTGGCTGGCGTGCGCGATAAAGTACTTGAGATAGGCACGGGTTCAGGCTATCAAACAGCGGTACTGGCGAAAACCTTTTCAAAAGTATTTTCGGTAGAGCGAATTAAAGCGTTACAATGGCAGGCTAAGCGCCGTTTACATAACCTAGACTTATACAACGTTTCCATGAAACATGGCGATGGTTGGCAAGGTTGGCAGTCACAAGCGCCATTTGATGGCATCATTGTAACCGCCGCTGCATCGCAAGTCCCGCAGGCATTACTTGACCAACTCATTGATGGTGGGGTGATGATTGCGCCAATCGGTAATGAAGATCAACAACTGGTTATGGTTGTGCGCGAAGGCGAAAAATTTACTCAACATGTTATTGCGCCAGTTAGATTTGTACCTTTAGTCCCTGGCGACATTGAATAGGAAGTCACTTTGAAATTGTTTACTAAGTTATACGATATGGCATTAGTGTGGGCAAAACATCGCCACGCAGAGCGTTATTTAGCTGGGATGAGTTTTGCTGAATCGGTTATTTTTCCTATTCCACCCGATGTAATGCTTGCGCCGATGTCGCTTGCACAACCGAGCAAAGCATGGCGCTATGCTACTTTTGCTACAGTTGCTTCGGTGCTTGGCGGTATTTTAGGTTATTTGCTCGGATTTTGGTTGTTTGAACCTGTAGTAGAGCCATTAATAGCGCAAATGGGTTGGCAAGAAAAGTTTAATACCGCTTTAAGCTGGTTTAAAGATTATGGCGTATGGGTGGTGTTTTTAGCCGGTTTTTCGCCAATACCCTATAAAGTATTTACTATTGGTGCAGGGCTTTTGCACATGGCGTTTTTACCTTTTTTATTAGCTTCTGCTGTCGGGCGTGGTGCGCGGTTCTTTTTAGTTTCAGCGCTAATGAAGTGGGGCGGAGTAAAAATGGAGCAAAAATTACGTCAATATGTTGAGGTACTTGGCTGGGGGGTAGTGATTTTAGTGGTGGTTGCATACTTTTTATTACGTTAAGCATCTAAATAACTACTTTTAGCACAAGGAGCAAAACACCATGAATAAACAGTACGTCTTCTATGTTACTTTATTTACAAGTGTTTTGCTCAGTGCCTGCTCATCTCGACATGCCCCCGCTCCGGTCAGTAGTTTAAATACCAGTGTTAAACCTTATACTAGTAAAGTAAATATTAATGGTGACCGCTACACGGTTAAAAAAGGTGATACGTTATACTCGATAGCCTTTAGCGCCCAGCAAGATTTCCGCACGTTGGCAAAAAATAATGGCATACCAGCCCCTTACATAATCCAACCGGGGCAAACAATTTCTTTTAAAAATGTACCTGAAAAAATAAAAAAGCATAAAAAATATACGAAACCGAGTAAAAAGTCTACAAGTGGCATACAAAAAAATAACAAAAAATTAAAGAAAGAGCTTGATCAGCCAAAACAACGAGAGTATGTTCAAAAACAAGCCAATAGGAAAATTAGTAAAAATAACAGTTTGTCCTCGACCCAAGTTAAGTGGTCGTGGCCAGCTAAAGGAACAGTAACTCAGCGTTTTTCAACCAAGGAAAGCGGGTATAAAGGGTTACAAATTACTAATAAAAAAGGTGTCGCTGTTTTTGCCGCAGCACAAGGGACTGTAGTTTATGCGGGTAATGCACTTAGAGGATACGGTAATTTAATTATTTTGAAACATAATGATGATTATCTTAGTGCCTATGCACATAACTCTAAGTTGCTAGTTAAAGAAAAACAGGATGTGAAAGCTGGGCAAAAAATAGCCGAGATTGGCAGTTCAGACTCTGAAGTGACGGCATTGCGTTTTGAAATCCGTTACCGAGGACAAGCTGTTAATCCTGAGAAGTATTTGCCTTAGCTATCGGTCGGGTATTGATCATAGTGATATAAGATCACTTGTTTGCTTGAGGGTACGCTCATGGGTAACACAGCAAAAATAGAAAAAACGAAAGATGCGATTGATGATAAATTTGATGATATAGCTGTCGCTGATACAGACTCTGAATTATTAGATGACGTCGATAAAGATGATGACAAAGAAGATGAAATATTTGCCAAAGAGGAAATCACTAAGAATTTAGATGCGACTCAGCTGTATTTAGGTGAAATTGGTTTTTCGCCATTATTAAGTGCTGAAGAAGAAGTCTTTTTTGCCCGCAAAGCATTAAAAGGCTGTAGCGCTTCTCGTAAACGAATGATTGAAAGTAATTTACGTTTAGTTGTTAAAATCGCCCGCCGTTATAATAATCGTGGCCTTGCGTTACTTGATTTAATTGAAGAAGGTAATCTTGGTTTGATCCGCGCCGTTGAAAAATTTGATCCTGAACGTGGTTTTAGATTTTCGACCTATGCGACTTGGTGGATCCGTCAAACAATTGAACGCGCCATCATGAATCAAACCCGCACAATTCGCTTACCAATCCATGTAGTGAAAGAACTTAACGTTTATTTACGCACCGCACGTGAACTAACGCAAAAGCTGGACCATGAGCCCACTGCCGAAGAAATTGCAGCGTGTTTAGACCGACCAGTTGAAGACGTAACTAAAATGCTGCGTTTAAACGAGAAAATCACCTCTGTAGATACACCTATTGGTGGTGAAAACGATAAAGCATTGTTAGATATTATTGCCGATGAAAAAGGCTTTGGCCCGGAAGGCGAAGTACAAAATAATGATATCAATAAGCACATTGTAGACTGGTTAGGTGAGCTTAATCCTAAGCAACGTGAAGTGCTTGCACGTCGTTTTGGTTTACTAGGCTATGAGCCATCAACGCTTGAAGATGTTGGTCGTGAAATTGGTTTAACTCGTGAGCGAGTAAGACAAATTCAAGTTGAAGCGCTACGCCGCTTAAAAGATATTTTACAGCATGAAGGGTTAAGTACTGATAGCTTGTTTGATCAGTTCTCATAACTGCTTACACAGCAATAGACACAAAAACACACACACAGAAAATAATTATTAAAAAGCTGAAGAGTTAAACTCTTCAGCTTTTTTTGTGGTTAACTTTTACCTCAAAGTAAAGCTTTGAGCTTATAAAGTAGCGCATGAGCTTGGCGCGGACTTAAGTCATCAATATCAATATCAGCAAGCTGGGTTTCTACTTGCGAAGGTTCAGCTTCGAATAGTGAAGGCTGTACGGCATTAATATCAGCAGTAACTGGCTGATGGTTTTCGAGCATTTTAAGTTTTTGCTTGGCTTGTTTGATCACCGCTTTAGGCACGCCTGCAAGCGCCGCTACTTGTAGACCAAAGCTCTTACTTGCAGCGCCATCAAGCACAGTATGCATAAAGGCAATAGTGTCGTTATGCTCTATTGCATCTAAATGAACATTGACCAATCCAGCTTGCTGCTCAGCCAGCTCTGTTAGTTCAAAGTAATGGGTTGCGAACAAGGTTTTTGCCGATATTTTTGATGCTAAGTGATCGGCTGTTGCGTAGGCAAGCGACAGCCCATCGTAAGTACTGGTGCCACGGCCAATTTCATCCATTAACACCAGTGACTGCGCGGTAGCATTATTTAAAATAGTGGCTGTTTCGGTCATTTCGACCATGAAGGTTGAGCGACCTGATGCTAAGTCATCACTGGCGCCAATACGTGTAAATATACGGTCGATATTACCAATCTTAGCGCTGTCTGCTGGCACAAAGCTACCAATGTGTGCCATTAACACAATCAGTGCAGTTTGGCGCATATAGGTTGATTTACCGCCCATATTTGGTCCCGTAATGATCAGCATTTTACGCTGAGCATTAAGCTCTACAGGATTGGCAATGAAAGGGTCTTTCATTACTTGTTCAACAACTGGGTGGCGACCTTGCTTAATACTAATGTCATCGTTATCGCACAGTAGCGGTTTTGCATAGTTCAATGCAATTGCACGCTCGGCAAGGTTATTTAGCACATCTAAATCTGCCAGTGCTGCCGCCATTATTTGTAGCTGTTCAATGTGCGGGGCAATAAATTCAAACAGTTGTTCGTAAAGTTGCTTTTCAAGCGCCAGTGCTTTTGATTGGCTACCTAACACTTTATCTTCATGTTCTTTAAGCTCTGGAATTATATAACGTTCGTTATTTTTAAGCGTTTGGCGACGAATATAATCAGCGGGCACTAAATGTGCGTTGGCACGACTTACTTCAATAAAAAAGCCATGCACACGGTTATAACCGATTTTAAGGGTGCTAATACCGGTGCGTTCACGCTCGCGCTGTTCGAGTTGTTCAAGAATGTCGGTAGCGCCTTGGCTGAGTGAACGCCATTCATCGAGTTCACTGTTGTAACCCGGTGCAATTACGCCACCATCACGAATAAGTACCGGTGGGTTTTCAATCACTGCTTGCTCAAGTAATTGCTGTAAATCAGGTAATTCAGGAGATTGCGCGATGATCTGACTAATGCGAGGATCGCTGGCATCGGTTAATAGCTCGTGCAGTGGAGCTAGGGCTTGTAGTGCGCTACGCAGACGGGTTAAATCGCGCGGACGAGCGGTCCACAATGCTAAACGAGCAATAACACGCTCAATATCACCTATTTGTTTTAACGACTCATGTAGCTCACCACACAGCTGTACACCGATAATGGCACTAATCGCATTAAGGCGAGCGTTAAGCTCAGGTTTAGAACGTATTGGTGTATGAATACGACGCTTTAATAGCCGTGAGCCCATCGCTGTTGCTGTTTTATCAAGTACTTGTGCTAAGGTGTTTTCAAAGCCACCAGAGAGGTTAACGGTCAACTCTAAATTTTTCCGGGTGGCGGCATCTAAAATAACAGCGTGTTCGTTATGCTCTAAAGTGATGGCGCGAATATGCGGTAAAGCAATGCGTTGGGTATCTTTTACATACTGCATTAGGCAACCGGCGGCAACTAATGCAGCAGTTGCTTTATCAACCCCAAAACCGACTAAATCTTTGGTGCCAAACTGCTCGCATAACAAATGTTGTGCAGTGTCTAAGTCAAACTCCCATTCAGGACGACGGCGAATACCTTTGATATGCTCAATCAAATGAAAGTTGGCAAAGTCTTCGCTATAGAGTAACTCTGCTGGTGCTAAGCGTTGTAAAGTTGAACTAAATGCTTCTTCAGTATTTACTTCAACAATATTAAAACGGCCTGAGTTAATATCTAAGTAAGCAATGCCATACACGCCTTTTTTACTTTGCCAAACGCTGGTCAGTAAATTATCTTGGCGCTCTTGTAATAGTGCTTCATCAGAAATGGTGCCAGGGGTAACAATGCGTACAACTTTGCGCTCAACAGGCCCTTTGCTGGTTGCAGGATCGCCCACCTGTTCACAAATAGCGACGGATTCACCCATTTGTACCAAACGAGCTAAATAGTTCTCTACCGCATGATAAGGGACGCCTGCCATAGGAATAGGATCGCCGCCGGCTTTACCACGGTGAGTTTGTGAAATATCAAGCAGTTGTGCTGCACGTTTTGCATCATCAAAAAATAGCTCGTAAAAGTCACCCATGCGATAAAACAGTAAAATATCACGATGCTCAGATTTTATTTTTAGATACTGCTGCATCATCGGCGTTTGTTGACTTATAGTGTGTGGTGCATAAAGATCGAACGACATGTATTTACCCAAAGGCTGAATATGGAATTACATCAAGAGATTAAAACACTTGCTGCGCAATTAGGCGCTATTTTAACGGATAAACGCTTATGGATCACTAGTGCTGAATCATGTACTGGTGGGGGAGTGAGTTATGCACTAACCGATACCCCCGGAAGTTCTGCTTATATTGACCGTGCATTCGTTACTTACAGTAATCAAGCAAAGCAGGATTTACTCGGTGTGAGTGAGCAAACCTTGGCTTTATATGGCGCAGTGAGTGAGCAAACCGTGTTGCAAATGGCGGCCGGTGCTTGCAAGGCCGCTGGGGCTGATATTTCGGTTGCGGTATCGGGTATTGCAGGTCCAGGTGGTGGCAGTACAGAAAAACCAGTAGGTTTAGTATGGTTTTGTATTCAAATTGGCGAGAAACAGTATCCGAGCCAACAGATATTCGCAGGCGATAGAGCGCAAGTTAGGTTGCAAGCTATTGTTTACTCATTAAAAACCATTATAGGAAAGATAAATTAATAAAATTAGCTTGATACTGTGATTTCATACAGTATACTTGTCTGCATTAGCCGGATTTGGAGAGTAAAATGAACGATAACAAACAAAAAGCGTTGGACGCTGCTTTATCTCAAATTGAACGTCAATTTGGTAAAGGCTCAATAATGAAATTGGGTGACAATAAAGCGTTAGATATTGATGCTATATCAACAGGCTCTCTGGGCATTGATATCGCATTAGGCATAGGTGGTTTACCTATGGGGCGTATTGTTGAGATTTATGGCCCTGAATCATCAGGTAAAACAACGCTAACATTACAAGTTATTGCTGAAGCACAAAAAGAAGGTAAAACCTGTGCTTTCGTTGATGCTGAGCATGCACTTGATCCAATTTATGCCCAAAAATTGGGTGTAAATATTGATGAGTTATTAGTTTCACAACCTGATACAGGTGAACAAGCACTTGAAATTTGTGACATGTTAGTACGCTCAAGCGCTGTTGATGTGGTTGTTGTCGATTCGGTTGCGGCATTAACACCGAAAGCTGAAATTGAAGGCGACATGGGTGATTCACACATGGGCCTACAAGCACGTTTAATGTCACAAGCATTACGTAAGCTAACTGGTAATATCAAACGTTCAAACACTTTATGTATTTTCATTAACCAAATCCGTATGAAAATTGGTGTTATGTTTGGTAACCCAGAAACCACTACTGGTGGTAACGCACTTAAATTCTACGCGTCAGTACGTTTAGATATTCGTCGTATCGGTTCTGTTAAAGAGGGCGACGAAGTGGTGGGTAACGAAACCCGCGTTAAAGTGGTGAAAAACAAAGTTGCTCCTCCGTTTAAGCAAGCTGAATTTATCATCATGTATGGTGAAGGCATCTCTAAGCATGGCGAGTTAATTGACTTAGGTGTTAAGCATAAGCTGGTTGAAAAAGCAGGTGCTTGGTATAGCTACAATGGTAGTAAAGTTGGTCAAGGTAAATCAAACTCAATTAAGTTCTTGAAAGAGAACCCTGAGATTTCTAACGAGATTGAAGGTAAGTTACGTGATATGTTGCTATTAAAAGCAACAATTAAGCCTGACGATGTTGAAGATACAGTGTTAGCAGATGATGCTGAGCTTTAAAAGTATTTAATAAGCGCGATTTGACCCGCACTTAACATTAAAAAAGCCGCTAAATAATATTTAGCGGCTTTTTTGTATTTGTATTTTTGTTAGCGAGTTATAACTGCCAATTCACTGAGACAGTGAAGTTACGTGGTGCACCATAGTAGCCTTGCTCCCAATACAGGCTGTGGATGTATTTTTCATTGGTTACATTATTAATATTGAACGATAAACCGACATTATCCGTAATATCGTAAGTAGTCATAAGGTTTAAGATACCGAATGCATCTTGTTTGGTAACTGGAGTAACACCCAGTGCTGTAATTGGCTGAATGCGTTTAGTGTCATCTTGCCAGCGGTAATTTAAGCCAAATGTTAGCCCTTCAATCTCAGTCACTTTATGAGTGATGGCAAGTTTATACTGGTTTTTAGGGGTGTAATTCTTAACAAGCTCATCACCATCAATATTGATGGTGCTATAACTAAAACTAGTACTGAGGGTTTCAGTAATTTTACCGCTAAGCTCCACTTCAAAACCATCACTGTTAATACCATCAGCACCATAGTAACGGGTGTCATCAGGTTTTGAGCCTGGAATTGCAACCGCAAGGCCAACTTGCTTAGCATCAAAATAAGCAAGGGTAACAAACAGGTTACTGTCTAATAACTGTGCTTTTACGCCTATTTCACTGCTTTTACCTGTGATTGGATCGAGGTAATCACCATTGATCTCACGCTCAGTTTGCGGCACAAATGTTTCTGTGTAGCTGGCATACGCTGCTAGATCGTCGTTAATATCGTACACAGTGCCAAAATAAGGAATGGTTTTATCCGCTTTTTTATCTTTGGCAACACCATACGACATACCTTTAGATTGCCAGTTAACTTGGCTAACACCGGCTAAAAAGCTGAGTGAGTCGGTAGCACGAATACGCGTAGAAATATAAGCAGAACGTTGTCTGTTAGTAACATCACCACCGGTCAAACCATCCGTAAGCGTTGCCACTGGCGCTGCGCCATCCCAGCCACCAAGCTCTGGCATTGGAGGATAACCATTGCCTGTCGTGTTGTCATAAAGTGACTTATCATAATTATCCATATCAGCCTGGTTTACACCAAATGATAAATCATGCGCCATGCCGAATAAATCGAACTTACCCGCAACGTATAAATCAAAAATGTCGTGCTTGTCTTTATGGTCATACTCACTTGCATAACCCGTTAAGCCAAGGCCGGTTTCACGATCGGGAGTACCAAAAACGTAAAATAGCTCAGAATCTTGCTCATTTACTAAATGCGCGTAATTTGCTTTTAAAAACCAAGTATTAGTAATGTTTTGTTCAACTGAGACGAAAAGTTGCTCAGTAGAGTTATTCCAATATGACCAATCTGACGCTGTACTTGTCGATACATCAAAATTTGTTGCACTACCATCGCTATAATAAAGCGGTAATGCTCCCCAAAGCGGGCTGTCGGCATCTTTTTGTTGATTGACATAGTTTACCGATAAAGTCGTACTGTTGGTAAGCTGGCCTTCATAGGCAAGGTAATAAATGGTTTTGTCTTGTTCGTAGCGATCTAGGTATGAATCTGTTTTTTGTTTTGTAAACGCAACACGTACGGCCTGATTTTCAGTTAACGCCGTTGAGGCGTCGAGTTCCAAGCGTTTGTTACTCCATGAACCAAACGATGCAGAAGCGCTTACTTTTGTTTGATAAGTTGGCTTTTTAAGTACCATGTTAACGGTAGCTGACGGGTTACCTGCACCAGTCATCAAACCATTTGCGCCGCGAACAACTTCTACGCTTTCAAAAATAGAGGTATCAAGTGTACCTTGAATCGAGCCGTTATCTTGCGGGGTACCCATGCCATTTACTTGGAAGTTAGTAATTTCAAAACCACGGGCTTTAAAATATGTGCGATCTGTTTCTATTTGTTCAACAGTTACGCCTGGCGTGCTTTCTAGTACGGCATTAATATCATCGAGAGAGAAGTCGTCCATTAAGGCGCGCGATATAACAGAGATCGACTGCGGTGTTTCTTTAATTGTTAAGCCCAATTTGGTTGCTGACTGCGCATCTTCCGTAATGTAATTTTTATGGTGTTGTCCATACACAGCTATTTTTTCAAGGGATTCATGATTGTTATTTTCTTCGGTTGCGTGAACAACACCACTTATAGCTAGCGAAGTAAAAGCTGCTAATTTAGATAAACGTAAAAACTGCGGGGCAGACATGTGACATCCCATAAATTAAAAACAAGTACGCAATTTAATCTAAATGCCAACGATTTGCAATTGCATTGTTGTGTTTTATTCGATAAAGAGTTTGATTTTGGAGTAATAAAAAAGCGGCCAAAGCCGCTTAAGGAAGTAATATAATTTTAGTTTTAGCTTAGAACGCGTATTTAACTGAGAACTGCAGGCGATCTAAATCACCATCAACGCCACTTTCTGTTTCGCGTTCTGCATGCTTTAACTCAGCACCAAACGTTAAACGTTTAACTGGTGAGTATAAAATATTAGCGCTATAGCTTTGGCTAGATTCAGTTGGGTCACCGGTAATCGTAAGCAAATCAGTGTTATTGTCTGCTGAGAAGAACGAGTAAAGGAATGTTGAGCGCCATTGGTTATTCCAATTGTGCTGGTAAGCAATAAACCCTGATGTAGAGTCAATTGCATCTAGCTCATCACCATTAAGCACTGCACCATGCGCAACATTTAAGCCAACGTAACGACCTAAGCCTTTACCTTGGGTAAGCATAAATTTAACGTTGTCTTGGCCAACTTTAAACATACCTGATGCACTAATGCCAATTGATGTTTCATCAGCGTCAAGGCCGCCCACTTTATAAGTAAGTTGACGAGCAAGCGCTGCAACCACTAAGTTACCCCAATCAGCAGTATGTGTGTAACGTGCTGTGAAATCCGGTAATGATGCATCATCGGTTACAGCCATACCATTTGAAGTTGTAATTGTACTTTCAGGGTTTTCTAGCGAGAAAGACCATGCGCCAGTTGTGTATTTAACTTGTGCTTGGCGAACAAATACCGTGCCTTCAGCTGGACCTACAAAATCAAGAGTTTCAGGCAGTGCACCAACATTTTGGAAGTTTGACCATGTTTGACCAAACAACCAGCCGTCGTAAGAAATAAATGCGTGGCGAATACGTGGCGCGTATGAGTTAGATACGCGCTCATTACCGCCAGCAGCAGATGCTAAAAAGTCTATTTCGATTTTACTACTTATGGTTTTGCCGTTGTCTAGGAGTGTTGATGTGCCAAAATTAAAACGAGACTGACGTGCGTGCATATCAAATACAGCATCAGAGTTGTTGTCGGCACCGACTGTTAATGTACTTGGTACATAAAAGTCACGCCCTACATTTGTTCCTGCAGGCGCGCCAGCTGAATAATCACTCCACATTGCATCGAGTTTTATATAACCACCATAAGTAACATCAGTGCCACCAATGGTTGCGGCTTGTGCTGTAGCTGAGAGCGCGCACAATACGGCAGTGGCAGTAAGTGTTTTTAATACTGTTGATTTTGTTGTCATAGTCAAAGTCCTATTCGGGGCTGCTTGTTGCATCATGATACTTGTGTTGTGATACCACTTTTGATTAAGTATGCTTTTTACTCAATTACCTATTGGTCTATTAGACTAAGGTGGCAAGCTTGCTACCCTAGTTTAAACATATCATTAACATTTTGTATTAATAGCGTAAAATGATGAAATTTTAAAACAATTAGAGCGTTCAGTGAAATAAATCAAAGATAATACAACTAAGGTCTAATACTTTCGCCCGCTATGCTGGGTGATCCTTAAGATAGGCCTTAGGCAAGTAATTAAAATGGAGACGACTATGTCACAAAGTATCTATCCAGTTCCTGCACATATCAAGAATGCAGCCTTAGTTGATAACGATAAATATAATACACTTTACAAGCAATCTATTGATGATCCAGAAGGTTTTTGGGCAGAGCACGGTAAACGTCTCGATTGGTCAACACCTTTTACTAAAGTAAAAAATACCTCTTTTGATAAAGGCCATATCAGTATTAAATGGTATGAAGATGGCGAACTTAATGCTTCGTATAACTGTATTGACCGCCATCTGGCAACTAAAGCAGATAAAACGGCATTGATCTGGGAAGGCGACGATCCATCGCAAAGTGAACATATTTCTTATCAACAGCTGCATGACGAAGTGGCAAAATTTGCCAATGGTTTGAAAAAACTCGGTGTTAAAAAAGGCGATCGTATTGCTATTTACATGCCTATGTCACCGCAAGCTGTTTATGCAATGCAAGCATGTGCGCGTTTAGGTGCAATTCACTCGGTAGTCTTTGGTGGTTTCTCACCATCAGCAATTGCTGATCGTATTAAAGATTCTGGTGCTAAAATTGTTATTACTTCTGATGAAGGGCGTCGTGCAGGCAATACAGTGCCGCTTAAAGCAAATGTTGATGAAGCCGTTGCACAACAGTCGGTCACTACCATCGAACACGTTGTTGTACATCAGTTAACGGGTGGCGAGGTACAATGGCATGAACATGATGTATGGTGGCATGATTTAGTTGCTGATCAAGCCCCAGACTGTGCACCAGAGCCGATGAATGCAGAAGATCCACTCTTTATTCTTTACACTTCAGGTTCAACAGGTCAGCCTAAAGGGGTGGTTCATACGACTGGTGGTTATTTAGTATATGCATCGATGACTCACGAATATGTGTTTGATCTAAAAGAAGATGATATCTTTTGGTGTAGCGCCGATGTGGGCTGGATCACAGGTCACAGTTACATTGCTTACGGCCCATTAGTTAATGGTTGTACGCAAGTCTTATTTGAAGGTGTACCCACTTACCCAACCGCAGGACGTATGGGTGAAGTAGTCGATAAGCATAATGTTACAATTTTATACACAGCGCCAACGGCAATTCGTGCACTGATGGCCAAAGGCGATGAACCAACAGCGACCTCAAACCGCGATAGCCTACGTATTTTGGGCTCGGTGGGTGAGCCAATCAACCCAGAAGCATGGACTTGGTATTACGAAAACATGGGTAAAGGTAACTGCCCAATTGTTGATACTTGGTGGCAAACTGAAACTGGTGGCATCATGATCACACCTTTACCAGGTGCAATTGATATGAAACCAGGTTCTGCAACCCGCCCATTCTTTGGTATTGCGCCAGCATTATTTGATGCTGAAGGTAATGCTCTGGAAGGCGCAGTTGATGGTAACTTAGTTATTCTTGATAGCTGGCCATCACAAGCTCGAACAGTTTATGGCGATCATGAACGTTTTGAACAAACTTACTTCTCTGCTTATCCGGGTGTGTACTTTACTGGAGACGGTTGTCGCCGTGATGAAGATGGTTACTACTGGATCACCGGCCGTGTTGATGATGTATTAAACGTATCAGGACATCGCTTAGGTACTGCCGAGATTGAGAGTGCACTGGTTGCTCACCCTGCGGTTGCCGAAGCTGCTGTAGTAGGTTACCCGCACGATATTAAAGGCCAAGGTATTTATGTTTACCTAACGCCAAACGAGGGTGTAACGGTCAGTGACGAATTAACCAAAGAGGTACGTAATTGGGTTCGTAAAGAGCTTAGCCCAATTGCATCGCCAGATATGATCCAATGGTCACCAGGTTTACCTAAAACCCGCTCAGGTAAGATCATGCGTCGTATTTTACGTAAGATCGCTGCAAATGAGCACGAGCAATTAGGTGATACCTCAACACTTGCAGACCCTGGTGTGGTTGATGAATTAATCGAGAACCGATTAAATCGTTAAATATGCGTTAAAAACTTGATTAGAAGTTGATTCTAAACGTAGTATATCGGCTGTCAGCTATTTGATAGATGGCAGCCGAATTCATTAGGAGTGAACCATGAGTCAGTTTTTAATAGCGGATGACCACCCGTTATTTCGCGAAGCACTAAAAGGGGCATTAACGGCAAAGTTTGATGGTTTAGAGGTTTTTGAATCTGAAAATTTTGAAACTACATTGCAAGTGCTTAGTGAACAAGAAGATTTAGATATCTTACTACTAGACCTACATATGCCCGGCAGTGGCGATTTATATGGCCTAATTCGCATTCGTGAAGATTATCCAAGCTTGCCAATTGCTGTTGTCTCTGGCAGTGAAGATATCAATATTGTTTCAAAAGTTATGAGCTACGGGGCGATGGGATTCATTCCTAAGTCATCATCATCAGATGATATTGCCGGAGCAATTAATCAAATACTCGATGGCGATGTATGGCTACCACCTGAGCTTAAAGACAAAGTAGCGAGCGTTACCAATGAAGATAAAGAAATCGCCGCTCAAGTAGCCTCCCTTACCCCACAGCAATATAAAGTGCTGCAGTACTTGCACGAAGGTTTGTTGAATAAACAGATCGCTTATGAACTACATATTTCAGAAGCAACGATCAAAGCGCACATCACCGCGATATTCCGTAAGCTTGGAGTGTATAACCGCACGCAAGCGGTGTTGATAGCTGCAAAATTACAACTCGAACCTATCGAGCAAACACATTAAGTACAGTATAAAAGTGTCAATAATAATAAAAATAAAGAGGCGTTGCGCCTCTTCATTCTACTCTATTTCTAGAGCCTAGCTAAATACGACGGTTCTATTACCATTAATAAATAGCTTATGTTCTGATGCTAATTGCAGTGCCTTACAAAACACTGTTTTCTCTACATCTTTGCCCATTTTAGCCATCATTTCGGCAGTGTTTGCGTGGTTTACATGGGTGACGTCTTGCATAATAATCGGCCCTTCATCGAGCTCATTATTAACAAAATGCGCTGTTGCACCAATGATCTTAACTCCTCGTTCAAATGCCTGATGATATGGTTTTGCACCGATAAAAGCAGGTAAAAATGAATGATGAATATTGATAATTTTACCATCAAAGCGGCCTACAAATTCAGGGCTTAAAATCCGCATATATTTGGCAAGGCCAATGATATCGGGATTGTAGCTGGCAATTAAGTCACCCACTTGCAGGTCGTGTTCAGCGCGTGATAGACCTTCATGGCTGACCACATGAAACGGCACATCAAAGCCCTTCGCCAATGGCGCTAAGTCAGGATAATTAGCAATCACAGCCAATACTTCAATATTCAGTGCTTGCTCAAATTGCTTTAGCAATACGCCCCCTAAGCAGTGGGCTTCTTTAGTCGCTAGTAACACCACTTTAGTTTTCTCGTCAGTGTGCAGTGCTAATTGCGCGCCATCGGGTAACAAAGCTTGTAATTGATTTAAAAAATCTGGATCTGGTTGGCCCGTTAGTTCAGTGCGCATAAAAAAGCGCTGAGCATCTTTATCTACAAATTCATTATTGCGGGTAATATTTAAATTATGCTGATGACAAAGTCCGGTGATTTTCGCTATTAAGCCGACATCATCGGCACATTGCGTGGTTAGTATCGTGTTCATTTTTCCTCATTCTAATCCCGTGAACAGTGGCTCCATTATTTGTTAATTTGTCACAATAGCAAGGGCTTTATTCAGGGCAAGATCACGAACTTTACCTTGACTTAAAAGTATGATCTTATACTCCTTTTTAAGGAGCTCCCATGCCTGATATTCAACTATTTAAATATTTCGAATCAATTGCCGACCCTCGCCAGCA
>NZ_JACJFL010000037.1:0-47239 GCF_014164575.1 Pseudoalteromonas sp. SG41-1 | reverse complement strand
AGAAAGTTAGAAAGTTAGAAAGTTAGAAAGTTAGAAAGTTATCAGCGCACACTGATATTTAATCATTTCACGTCAACTATAAAAAACTAAGGCGTAACATATAGTTACGCCCCAATCTGACTTCGTCCATAATAAGGCATCCATACCTACGCCGAAGCTACCATTTTTATCTATCCCCTGAACGGGTATATATCCAAATACACCCTCACATTGCATCTATGCAATATCCTACACATCCTAGTGTTATCCTCTTTGCCTACCTGGCCGTCCTGCGTTTCCAAACGCTCCTATTACTTCCTGTAATATAATCCTTTGGGCTATCCTTATCATTAGCTCCGCTAATGTACTGCATCCTCGCAGTGTCCTAACTCATCCTTGCATCCGTGTTAACTTGTCCATTTGCTTCCTGCTAAGCATCTTGCTTAATTGCCATAATCCGTTTCCTTGGCAGCAGCTCATTCATTGAGTCTGTGTCGTCTTGACAAAGTAAAGTTTAAAGCAAAGTGGACTCAGCGGTAGTCATAAATAATAATAATTTTCATGTAACAAATTTGCAAAAAAAATTTTTTTACTATAAAACAGTTTGTTACGATGAAATCAATCATGATCACAGCGATATAAAAGGCTTAAGCGCACGATAATGTAAGATATCTCTCACAGTGACATTTCCATTATGGCGCTTTATCTTAAATCAATGCTGTTGAGCTGATTTAAATAGCAGTTCACCTTGTACATTGTTAAAAGTCAGTTGTTGTAAGTGCACAAAACCTTCACTGGCAAAAAACGCGGTATGTTTATCTTGGGTTACAAATACAGCCATACCCGATGCAGCTGGATTACCGCTAACTAAATCATTCAAGCCACGAAGTAGATGACGGCCGAGGCCTTCACCATGAAAATGAGGATCAACTGCAATAAAGGCTAAAAAATAGTAGTTTCCTTGTGCTGCGAGCGCATTACGGATCGTTTGCTCTTTCTCAATTAATTGATTTGTTTGCAAATAGCCAGCACTAAGCATTAACTTTAAACGCCAGTGCCAATAGCGCTGTGCTTGCAGCTGACTTGATGATTCGAATACACACGCAACCGCTTTTAAACGATCATTTTTATATAAACCAATCAGCGGCTGTTTTTCTTGCCAAAAAGTACTGAGCTCTTCACGGATCAGAGCACGTAATTTTTTTTCATAAACGGCTTTATTCGCCTCACTATAATTGAGCATTGGTTGCAATAGCGGATCATCATGATAAGCTTGATAGATTAAGCTCGCAGCAATACTAATGTCTTCTGCAGCAATATATTGAACTCGAAATGTCTCATTTTCAGTCTCAACTGTCATAGCTAGTCCTTTTTATTATTTTGATTTTTTGTACATCAATAACTATAGGTATATTCCTATCTGCGTTAAAAGGCAAATTCAGCGGGTGTTAAACTCTAACAACCCATCATAAAGTTCTATAACTGTTTTACTGTTACCATCAAGGAGCATGACATGGATACCACTAAACACGATATCAATACATTATTCAAACAACTCGGCTTACCAAGTTCAGAGGCTGAGATTGACACTTTCATTGCTGCTCATTCATTACCCGCCACAACATTATTACAAGACGCCCCTTTTTGGGATCAAGCACAACAACATTTTATTGCTGAATCATTAGCAGAAGATGGTGATTGGAGTGAAGTGATTGACGAACTGGATGTACGTTTACGTCAGCAGTAAAAGTATTTGGCTACGGCCAACCACCTGTTATTATACCCGGCGCAGCACATGTTAGTGCTATGCCTTACTTTAAAGAGTTTAAAAATCGAATGAATGCTGTTGTTTTTGATGCAATTAAAGCCCTTCTTGATGAAGGCAAAATTCCTACTGTAGCTTTAACTAAAAGTAAACTGACACAACCTATTCCATTGCCTGTTATTATTGCTGCTGTTAGCCAATATAAAAATAACCCTGATTCTATCCATAATTTAGCAAAACAACCTCAGCAAAAAAGTGAGACTATAGATAACTCTAGTCAACTTGATCGCATCGAAGCAAAACTAGACCGCTTACTAGCACTACTTGAAAAATAATAAATTAGAGATCCATCATGTTTGTTGTTGATTTAACGTTTGATTGTTACCAAGACACGACCCTTGAAAATGCCGAACAAGCGATAAACCGCTTAGTTAATGCACTGCGCTTTAATGGGCAAATAATGGGAGAAGAATTCCCAACAGTATTAAAAGATGGCTACTTTGTAACGCGTGTTATGTGTCCCACTGATGATGCAATGCACCCGCTCAACAACAGTCCATTTGTAAAACACAGCATTGATAAATTACATAGCGCTGGATTGCTGGCACCAAAAGTAAAAGTGATCGGCCAAGATATTCACTCTAATGATGCAGATGAGTGTCATGAGCCGTCCAGCTATATTTTATATACAACCTATGTGCATACATGTAGTCCGCTGTATTGCGGTGATGATTTTTTACCCGTTCCGTTGTTTAAAATACCCGCTATTGCCAATGGTGATTATAAAACTTTAATAAAATGGCAAGAAGACTGGCAAGCTTGCGACCAAATTCAAATTAATGGTGCAACACGTTGTGAATTTCCTGCGTTAGATGAAATATCAAACATTGATAGCGATCTTTCTCGTCGCGGTAAAGATATTGCCAAACGTGTTAGCTTTTTAACTAAAAAGCCAGTTTATTATTATTTGTATCGGGTTGGTGGCAAAGACAAAGCATCTGAGCTTGAACGTAAATGCCCAGGCTGTAATAACGATTGGAAGTTACCTGAATCATGGTTTGGCTTATTTGATTTTAGGTGTGAACCATGTGGTTTAGTGTCTAATATATCATGGGATTTTCAGTAATAAAAACAAAAGGGAACTGCAGTTCCCTTTTTTAGCATTGTTATATTTCAAGTGCTGCAATAAACTCTCCAAGATTAGCCGCTAAGGTATGATGCGGTTTCTTTCCGATATACTCCAAACATACTTCACCTGAAGAAATTAATACTGATACTAATAAGTCGTCTTGATCCGTTAGGCCTATAAATACCGTTGGCTCTTGCTTAAGCTTACGCTTCATCAATACATGCCCGGTTATATTTTGCTGCAGTAAATCGAAGTCATCTTCATTCCAAGCTTGCAGTAACTCCACGCTATGTTGGTTTATTTTGGCAGTAATTGCTCCTGCGAAAAACGCGCCATAATACTCATTCAGTGCTTGTGGAAACTCAACCTCAAGGGCTGCTGCTAAATCAGTTAAAGAGCCTGTAGGACTGCGACGCGTCGCCTGCCATTGGATCATACCATTTGCATCCGCACTGCCAACCTCACAAGGGCTTGACCAATCACTGTCGTGCTCAATACATGGTAATGAATCTGTTTGCTCTAACTGGCGCTGGGCAAATCGTTGATGAAGTTGTTCTAATTCTGTAGCAATACTCATACTGTGAAACTCATAAGCTTTAGGTATAATGGCACTATTGTAACTATAAAAGACGTAACATGACAGATTACAGCAATTCACCTGAACTAAAAGGCAGCGTACTTGGCCAATCAACCGAGTATGTAGATACCTACACACCGAGCTTATTGTTTCCGATCGCACGTAAACTTAACCGCGATGATTTAAATATTGATGAAAGTGCCTTACCCTTTAAGGGTCAAGATCTTTGGACTGGCTATGAGCTATCGTGGTTAAACGCAAAAGGTAAACCTGTGGTTGCCGTGGCCACCTTTGAATTTCCTTGTCAAAGTAGCCATATCATTGAATCAAAGTCTTTTAAGTTATATTTAAATAGCTTTAATCAAAGCCGTTTTGATTCAATTGATGACGTACAGGCTATTCTAACTGCGGATCTATCGACAGCAGTAGCAAAGCCCGTCAATGTTACTTTGTACAGCCCGAGTGATTATAACTGTTTACCCTGTACGCCGTTGCCTGGTGAGTGCATTGACGACTTAGACATTGAAATTAATAACTACCATTTACATGCTAACTCTTTACAAGCGGTCGCGACAAATACAGTGACTGAAACACTGCACAGTCACTTATTAAAATCTAATTGCTTGATCACCTCACAACCTGACTGGGCGAGTATTATTATTCGCTATACCGGTGAGCAAGTATGTAAAGAGTCTTTATTGCGGTATTTGATTTCTTTTCGTACTCATAATGAGTTTCATGAGCAATGTGTTGAGCGTATTTATTGTGACTTAATCACGCAATTGAAGATTACCAAGCTTGAAGTTTATGCCCGTTACACCCGACGTGGTGGCCTTGATATCAACCCATATCGATCCACAGATCACGATACAATACCATTTAACGTGAAAATAAACCGCCAATAATAGTCATTTTATTGTATAGAACCCCGAGCCCGCTCGGGGTTAATTTTCAACTCGCTAACTTTCTAGCTCACTAACTCTTTTAGTTGGTATTGACATACCGCATACATCAACATAATTAGGCGTTTCTACAAACCATGCTTCACTGCGATTTTGACGCGCTTTAATCAACATTTTAAAACTATTAGAATCTGTTTTTAGCACCTTAAATTGACTGCGGTCCTCTTTGCTTATATCAGCTAAAACTTGCAGATCCGTTATTGGATTAAATTTCTCTCCTGCTGTTTCTATGCGTGAGAGCAGATTAAAATGAGCCATGCCTTCTAGCACCCGGCCAAATACGGTAATATTTCTATCTAAGTAACGAGGTCCATGACCTAATGTGACATAAAACTCAGTGCCACCGCTGTTAATATCATTATCCCTTGCCATCGCAAATATACCGTTACAATGTACTTGCCAAGTTTGGGCTTGCGCTTCATTTTGTGCCACTGCAAAGCCATTTAAAAACCCCGTGATTGCAGCGTAACCATCTTCTCTATCCAGTTCGGTAATTTTAAGTGCCGTTTTAGTCGCTAAATAAAACTCAGCAGGTACTGCTTTACTTGCAGTGTTAATTACTTTTTTACCACTGGCATCACCGCCTTGGGCTACAAAACCTTCCACAAAACGGTAAACACTCAAACCTCGATAAAAGCCTTCACGAGCAAGTTTTTTTATATTCTGTGTGTGTTTTGGTGCAAGTAATGGATTAAGTTCAATATACGCCGCGCCCGAAGGTAGAGTAATTTTAATGATATTATCAGTATCTACCATTCGCCATTCTGATGCGCTGACATTACTCATTACGCCACTGACTGTTGGTTGTTCAACCGTGTTTGCCACGCTTGTTTGACTCAAGATTAACGCAACCGCAGCTAAGCATGATTTTTTCAACATATCCCACAACTTTTTTTATTATTAGTGGTGCTACATTATTGGGTTAAGGTTTTTTTATCAAGCCAAAATTGTTGTTGCTGAATCGGCGCACTGCGCGGCAACAAGGGATTAATGAGCTCAATAATTCGACGATTTTTTAAATTAGCTTGCGCAATAGCTGCGGCAAAATACTGATAAAATAACGCATCAAAAGATCCATCAGCGATCGCAGCCAATAGTCCATCTTGAAGGAGTTTATGTAATGTTTCATTATTATTTGCGACAAAAAAGTACACTGCGGATGGGTAACGAATAGCAATATGCTGATCGTGAATAACATCATTGCCGTAATTTTTCGACACATCAAATATATCGTACGCAAGTGCATCAATATGCCCAGTACGAAGCATTTCTATTGGCTTAGCCCCCATGCCATACCTTAGCGTAGATAACTCATTGCGTTCGAAAATAGCTGAGTCAGGCCAATCTTGCCTTAACCCAAATAGAAATGAACGCAACTGTCCTGAATGCGTAACTTCTGCAAACATATTTTTGTTACTAACATGCACTAAAGGAATACGATAACCCAGTAAACCTTTATCTATGGGGATCAAAATGGCTTTGGCTTGTTTTTCCCATTTCGCGCTTGTTACCCCCCAAAACACATCAATACCATTTTTATCGCCTAACAAGCGTATTGCTCTGGTTTGCGATGGAATACTAGGTACTTCAACTGGCACAATAGTGATAGCAGACTTACTTAATACCAGTGCGAGTAACTCAGCAGAATAAGGATGGCTGCCTGCCGAGTAACGTACACTTAATTGCGTATTAGCGTACCCACTAAAAGAACACAATAAGTAAACTAACATTAGTTTTCTCAACGTATCATTACCACTAATCTAAATCGAATTTATAAAGAATATCAACATTTTGATACAGGCCACTGGTGATTTCAATGTATAACTGCGACAGTAACTGATAGCGTACTGCCACTTCACTGAGGGAGTCAAAAATCCCCACACTGTATTTCACTTGAATGCCTGGCGCAACGTAACCCGAAATTTCAACTTTGGTCTCTTCGCCGCTCCCCTTAGAGCTCAAACTCACATCAGATAAACCAAACGTTTCACCAACTTTAGAAACCATTCCTTCACTACGGCTCACCCCTTGTGCTAGCAACAACTGAGTTAACATCGCATCGGTTGAGCTATCACCTTCACCTAGTGGTTGACCATTTAACAAGTAAGCGAGTGATTGTGCTTGATCCATTGCTGGTTCAGAGAACACTTTGAATACAGGCTGATCGATATTGCCTGTTAAAGTGATCCCGGCAATAACATCATTAGCAGTATTGTCTGGATTACGGATCGCTTTAATATTTAAGTACGGCTTATCAATTGGGCCACTAAAACCAATTTGCCCGGTACGAATTATCAAATCTTGACCAAATGAACGATATGTACCTTGTCGTAAGTTCAATTCACCGGTGGTGATCATTGGCGTTTGTTGATCCATTTTAATCGCTAAATCACCTTCAATTTTTGACTCCAGACCAAAAGATTTTATACGCACATCGTTTTCAACAATTAGCTTTAAGTTTATATCGTAATCAAAAGGCACAGCTTGCGTTTGCTTGGTCTGCTTATCAATAATAATCTCATCATCACTGACTCGCACAGCGCCTTCTGGTAACTCTTCTATTTCTATTCGACCATACGGGACAACCACTTGCCCTGCTAGTTTAAAAGCATTATCAACTAAACTTATTTTTAGGTCTGGGGAGATCTTAAAAATCACTCCTTGCTGCGCACGCACGTAAAACTGCTCACCAAGTACCGCTAAGTTAACTGCAGGCTGAGTTCCTTGCCAATCAATATCACCGATCAGTGCTAATTCACCGCCTTCAGCATCTTTTAACTTCCCTTCCAAGGTGGCTTTGGTTTTATCAAATGCGATACTAATATTTGAATCCACAATCGCAACTGGAAGTTGCTCGCCTTGTAAATTCACGTCGGAAATCTCAAGTTCACCATTTAACAATGGCGCACTGAGCGTGCCAGCTAACGCAATTTGCCCGCTAATACTGCCTTTTAATTGCTCTAGAGTACCCATAAAAGGCTGTAAATCGGTTAATAAAATCTTATCAATCATAAGTTGACCACGAAGCAATTGCTGACCAGTTAAATCTTCAGTATTGAGATCAGCACTGATATCACCAATCACACTAGAGCTTAGACGAGCCTGCAATTGTGCATTTTGTTGATCTGCGGTGGCGTTAAGCGAAAATGTTTCTATTGGTAAACGATAGCGTTTATCTTCATTTATAAGCGTGGTCGCTAAATCATGTGAGCTAATTACTGCTGTTAAAGTTTGTAATTGAGTGTTTTGCCAATTCGCATTTAGTTGGCCGTTCAAGCCCCCTTCGGTAATAATATTCTCAGGTAATAAATGTTTTATCTCAGCTAGATCAAAATTATCCAGTTGCGCTTTAAACTGGCCTTGTTGGTTAGTTTGGCTAAGCTGCTCAACGCAAAGTTTGCTATTGTCACTTTGCCAGCAATGTTGCTGCACCGAAAAATCACCATTGTCGATGTTAAATTCAATTGCAACCGCCGGTTGTGCGCTAACGCGAATAACATTATCAGTAAGCATTACATCACTGACATGGCCTTGCCATAATTGATTAGTAAATTTACCAGCAACTTCAAATTGAGCTTCTCCGTCAGCGGCATCTAAATTAAATTGCAATTGATGATCAGCTTTATCGCCTGCTGCTGCAATAGTAAAACTGTTGATATGACGACCAGATACACTCGCATCTGTGAGCTTTAAACTCACATTGGTTTGCCAATCAGCGGCATAATTAAAGTCGGTCTTGAGCGCTAGATGTTCAATCGCAATATCAGCAAAGCTTAAATGACTGATGCCAACATCTAGATTGACTATCGGCTCCAACCGTTGCCCAGTTATAGCAAGCTTACCTTCACCAACACCGGTAAATTCGAGTTCATTTTGCTGCGCTTTATTTAAATGTAACAGCCCTTTAATATTCCACTGCTTAGTAATATCACCAGATAATGTGAGTTTATTCTCACCACTGGCAAGCTCAAACTTGTCAATGCTTGCATACAGTGAGTTATTTAAATCAAAGTCTGAGGCTAAGCTAAATGGTATATCGTTCAGCGTACCAGCTAGCTGAGTATTGGTCATTTTCAGCTGCCATTGCTGCTGCTCAGCACTGAAAACACCGTTAAATTGCCCTGAAAGATCACTTGTTAGCGCATCTGTTAGGTACTGGGCTTTCAAATGAGTTAATTGCCCTGAAAACTCACTATGGATACCTTCATCCCAACGCGCAGACGCTGTAATAGTGGCTTTACTCTCGTTCGCTAACAATGACAAGTCATCGACGTGGATCTGGGTTAGGCCACCTTTAAGAGAGGACTTTAACTGTACCTTAGGGTATGCCGCCAACTGACTTTGTGCTATTAGCTGTAACTTATAATCATCAGCATTACCTTTGCCAGTTAACTGCACATCACTAATCTCTAAAGCGTTGTTATCTACTTCAAGCTGCCACTGAGTAATATTTGCATTGACTGAAAAAGGAAAGTTTATCGTTTTTAAATCTGCGTTTATTTTTGCACTTAGCGGATATTGCCCTTGGGTGATTACATCTAGTTGCAAATCGTGTAAATCACCATCCACAGCCAAACTGAGCTGATGCTCTGGATTGTTAAGAGTTATTTTTGCCGTAACAGGCGTATCATCAACTAAGGTTGCTTTCAATTGGCTACTCAAATGCCATTGCAAATAATCAGCACTGAATGAAGGTAATATCAGTTGGCTTTTTGCAATTGAGAAAGCACCTTTAATATCTGTAATTTCATGACTTTGCTCACCTTGTACAATCGTTACTTTCGATACCAATAATTGCTCAAGTGTTGCTGCAAGCGGCGAGCTAAAATGGATGTCAGGTAACGCCGCAAGTGCAGTTAGTGGTTCGCTAGGAGGTGATTGAGTCTCTTTGAGCAGCACATCAACTTGAGCAATTGAGAGTGAGTTTAACGTCACAAGGGATTGCTCTGCCGAGGCTGACAGCGCAAATTTTGTCACTGTGACATCAGCGCTGGGATGAGCAAGCTTAAACGATGCAATTGCGATACGTTTAATCGAAATTGCTATCGGTAAACTGATCTCATCAGTACTACTGGCAACTGGCTGCTCTGGAACAGTCGCTTCATCATCAGCTAAATTTTGTGAAATATCGGGCAATATCAGTGCCATACTCTGCGCACTAATATTTTCGATGCAAATACCTTCACATCCCCACCAATATAGGTCGAGTTTTAGGTTTTTAGCATTAAAATCTAAGCCATCTTGTTGAAACTGCACATCAAATGAATCGTTATATAAAAAACGGCCATTGTTAATATCTATGTGTAAGCCATCAACTAGTTTATTTGCAGTATAGGCAATCAGCTGATTACCTGGTGCTGTAAATAATAAACAAAATACCAGCACGAATACCGAGGCGAGAAACACTGTGAGTACAGTGATGATTTTTTTCATTCTTGACATTAAATTTCAGGCCCTATGGTAATACTTAATCGTGTACTTTTACTTTCTTTAGTGAGTCCCCACGCGTGATCAATTCTCACAGGGCCTACTGGTGTTAAATAACGAATACCCAACCCAGCTCCCACTTCGACACGATCAGTAAAGTCATTGGTCGCTGTACCGCTGTCTACAAATAAGGCTGCTCGCCAACTCTCTGCAAATTGATAATTATATTCAACAGTACCTGTAATTAGATATTTACCACCAATCAAACGACCGGCTTCATCTTCAGGTGATATTGATTGATATGCAAAACCACGTACGCTTTGATCACCACCAGCATAAAAACGCAGTGAAAATGGTACGTTATCAATATCATCGACTAGCATTGCACCAATATTTGCTTTTAAAAAAATCAGATGTCGGTCAAGGTATGTTTGCAACCAAGCATTTTGTATCTGCATTCTGACGATATTTGTGGTTGAAAACATGTCCTTTAAGCCAAACTCTGCCGACAATAACCATTGATATCCTGATAATGGCGTTGTGCCTCCCTCTGTGACTTTTTTTGCGTAACTGAGCCCGGGCATTAACATTTTTGAGCTTTGCTCTGCATCACCAATTCGGTATATTTCTCGATCGCGGCGTAAAAAGGCAGTACGAACCCAATTATCATCAGTCAACCATTGGCGTTGTAGTTGTCCAGTAAGGATTTTACTGTAAACGTCGTTAGTTAACTCATCTTCTAACTTGTAACCGACAGAAAAACGCCATAAATCATCATTTGGATCATCAACAGGAACTGTGTAACCAAGTGAAATATCTTGTTGGCGCTGCGACACATTTAAGTTGCTTTCAAGGTAGTGGCCATTTTCAGTGAGCCAAGGTTTGGACCATTTAAAACGCACTTTTGGACCAAGATCTGTACTGTAACCGCCACCTATTTCATAACTGTTGGCAGGTCGATGTAGTACGTCAACCCTAATAGGTACTTGCTTATTCGCACGATTAGCAATATCAGCGTAAACACGCACACTGGCAAAATAAGGTGTGGTTGAAAGTGCTAAGTTATACTCAGAAACCAAGGTTGCTTTATAAGCTTCACCTTGCTTAAATTTTGCAATTGAACGAATGTATTTCTCTGCTCGGGTTTCTTCACCTAAAACTAACTCACCAAATTGGTAGCGAATACCGGTGTCGATCGTTAAAATCACTTCAGCACTGTTATTCTTTAATGAAATTGCGAGTTGATGTGCTTGCCATTTAACATCAAAATATCCTAACTCAAGCAATTGTCCTTCAATTTTTTTACGCGCCGCGTCATAATTGCTGTGATTTAAAATATCTCCTTGCTTTAAATTAATACTAATGATGCTTTGCTTGAGAAGAGGGTCATCTTTACCATCACCTTGAACAGTGATACGTACATCTGCAATTCGTGTTACAGGTCCGCGCTCAATGGTAGCGACTAAGGTTTGTGTTTCATTATTATATTTTAACTTAATGGTCGGTTTATAATAACCGAGTGCTTTTAAGCTAATCGCCACTTGTTTTTTTGCATGACTTAACAAAGTGCTGGTTACTTTTTCACCATCTAGTTGTTTTAAGTACAGCGCAACGTTTTTTTCAAGATCGCCCTTTATACCATTAATTTCATAACTAGTTACCACTTGCGAAGCTGCAAATACATGAAATGAAAACAACAAAAATAAACCAACCGCAAAGCGAGTTAATATCCAACTAGGCAAGTAATTTCCTTACTTAAAAAAATTTACCGATAATGATTGAAATAGTACCATATTGAAGTGACTTCACGCAGTAACTCAAATGTGAAAATTAGTACGCTTATGTGCTTTATTTTGGTTACAATAGTCGATACTAATTTGAAATAATTTTATTGAGTTTTTAAATGCACTTTCCTGATGATGACAATGGCCAACTTTTAGCTGAAATCGCCGCTGCGGGTATAGATTTGGCGCAGATGCACAAAATTGATTTCTATATTTTATTTGAGCAAAAAGTAGATGCCGAAAAGTTTGCCACCGCGATAGCCGAAGATGAACTCTCCCCTGCCACCGAATTAGTGCAATGCACAGACACGGGTATTTGGGAAGTGGTAACTCAGGTCGAGATGGTGCCAGATCACACTTTACTTGGCCAAACAGAGCAATATTTAGAAAGTATTGCAAATGGCTATAACGGTTATGGTGATGGCTGGGGATTAATGGATGGCGACGACGCCTAAATCTAAAATCAGTTAAGCTTATTAATAGCTTAGCTGATTTGCCTTTCTAAAGTTACCTTGATAATCAAATAGTTTATCGGCAACCTTCCAGCCATATTTTTTACTCTTTCTAGCAATAACAAAATCCGGTGCAACAAGCTGCATCTGTCCAGCAATAACTTGTCCAGCTGACTTATATTCTGTGGGTGTTTGACCATTAGCAGTACGCTGAGAAAATTGTTTATTAAACGCATAACGGGCGCCAGACTTTGAGAAATCATAAATTTCATCGCAACTAGCACCATCTTCATCATAATAAGTAACTTTAATAATATGTTCGTTATTTGCGAGGCTAGCAACACTTAAACCACTGCAACGTAATACCAATGCATCTTTTAAATTTAATGCAGCACGTAGTTTATCATCAGGATCAGCCATTACCTCATGGCAAGACTGGCACTGACGTGCGGCAATATCATTTTGCGCACCACACGCTTCACATTCTTTAAAGCGAAAACGGTAATCACATTGCTCTTTTGAGCCATCATCATCTTCGAGTAAACCTTGGCAGCGACGGCCAAAATGCTCAATCACTTTACCTTGTGTATCGGTTTTTCCCCAAAATATATTGGCAAAACCACAACCAGGGCAAAGTACTTGTACAGGCTCGTTATCACTATCGCCTTTTTTACTTCCTACTTCGGGGTAAAATAAGTCAAAGCCATTACCTGCATAATCAATTACCAAACACTCGGTTTTCCCTTCGCTTAAACGCAGGCCTCGACCAACAATTTGTTGGTATAAACTAACCGACTCTGTCGGGCGTAAAATAGCAATAAAATCAACATGAGGCGCATCAAACCCGGTGGTGAGCACAGATACATTGACTAAATACTTTAGTCGGCGCTGCTTAAATTCCATAATAATACGGTCACGTTCAGCGTTAGGAGTATCCCCGGTGATCAAAGCCGTTTGTTGTTCAGGCAAATAACCATAGACTTCTTTTGCATGCAGTACGGTCGCAGCAAAAATCATGATCCCTTGGCGTTGCTCGCTGTACTGAATAACTTGCTGCATAATAGCTTTGGTTGCTCTGCTATGCTTCTCTAGTAACTGGTTCATATCATCGGCTGTATAGCGTCCGAATGAATCACTTTGTAAAGAAGAAAAATCATAATGACTGATCGCCGCATCCACTTCCTTTGGTGAAGTCAAATAATGATGCTTGATCATATAACGCAGTGGTAGTTCAAAAATACATTCTCGAAATGGACTCGCTTTATCGCCTCGAACAAAACCATGATAATGACGATAATAAACCCAGCCCATTCCCATACGATAAGGCGTAGCGGTAAGTCCAAGTACTTTTAACTGCGGATTATATGCTTTTAGCGCAACGATCACTTTTTGGTACTGGCTACCTTGCTCACCACTGACACGGTGACATTCATCTATGATCACTAACGAATAATGTTCGTTAAGTTGCTCAATATTGCGTGACAGCGATTGGATACTGGCAAACGTTACTTGATGTAGCAATGACTTTTGTTTTAAACCCGCAGAAAAAATACTCGCCTGAAGACCAAAGCTTTTATATTTTTCAGCATTTTGCTCAACAAGCTCTTTGACATGGGCAAGTACTAAAATTTTCTTTCTGGCAATTCGCGCTAACTCAGCGATCACCAAGCTTTTACCTGCACCCGTAGGTAATACAATTAAAGCAGGATCTGAAGTTTTACGAAAATGAGCGACTGTGCGATCAACCGCTTCTTGTTGATAGGGTCGTAGTACATACGTCATAGTAGCAACTTCGAAGGGGTCAAAAAAATAATGGAGTAATAAACTATTTTGTAAATAAAGAGGGGGTATACACCCCCTACAGTATTAAGCTAAGTGGTCGGTAAGTTCAACACCTTGGAATGCTTTAGGGCGTTTACCACGGCCAGTCCATTCAACAATTTCACCCTCAAACTCAATACGGTATTTAGGCATTACTTTTGTGCGTTTATCGTTGGCACCGTCTTGAAGATCATCAAGAGTAAGACCTTTTTCTTTCAACAGATCAAGTACTTCCTGTTTAGCTTGCTGCTGCTGCGTATATTTTGCAATCGCATCACCAAGTAATGCCTGTGCTTTTTCTAAGTCTGATAGACTCGCTGATTTAATAAAAGCTTTAACTTCTTTCATTTTTTACTCACTAAGTTGTAAAGTTATAAATTAGATATGATTCAACTAAATTATAAGCCTATTCTTTAAAATAGGCCAAGCTGATTAATCAGTTTTTAAGGATTTTATTTAAACGAGGATTAATCAATAAGATTAGTATAGTCATTTATTAAGGTTAAGTAGTTTATTATTCACTTTATCAGCGCTGAAAAATATACTTAACATGCTTAATTAACCTAAAGAGTATGCAATCCTTTTATTTAAAAACGAACGTTCAGTTTAATATTTTCGTAATTACATAAAATCATTTGATCACTTTATAATACAACTACATCGACGTTATTAGCGTTTCAAATCGCCATTTCAAACCAATATCATTAATATTTTTTTCAATACCAATGAAATAGGATTGATTTTCGTCAGCCCAAGATAAACTAGTGTATACATTATCGCTATTATCTTTAAGTACATAAAGGATCCCTGGATTGCTATTTACATAATAATTCACCGCGTCCGCATCGATATATACACCACTGCTTTGACTAAAACTAAACATTTTTATAATCACAGTACCAAACGTATCATTTTTGACAACCTGAGTTAACTGATCCCAGCCGCTACCGGCAATAAAATTTCCACCGACCATTCTACTAAAGGTAATAAACTCTTGCTGTAACAAGATACTGTCTAAACTAACTGTATCGCCTGCAAATTGCTGCGACAAATTAGTTTGGTCTGCGATTGATTGCGCCGCCATAATTTCAGGTTTTAAACTACGCAGAAATAGTTCATGGCCATTTTTGTGCTCTGCAATCACTTTTTCAATATCTTTGATCTGAGATGTGTCCACTAACGCAAAACCATTGCTTTTAGTCTCTAAAGCAAGCCGTAAATAGCCTGTATCTTGGGCTGTATTAATTTTATCATTTTCGTGCAGTTCAATTGGCGTTTCTTTAAAAGAAAACACCTGAGCGCCCTGCTGTTGTGTTGAAGGTTCAACAAGAAAAGGATTAGAATTTAAATCGGGCTCATTAGCAAAAGCTACAACCGAGAATACAGCTATTAGAGTTGCATTGAAGATCACGTTACATTTTTTCATAATAGGCTCTTTATCCATAAAGAAGGCAATTAATGGTGATTAACTAACAATCAGTATAGTCGATTAAATACACAACTTGTACCTATATAATAAAATTATTATTTTGATTTATATCTCGATGACCGGTTATAAACAGCAGCCCTTACAGCGTGTGCCTCCTCTTGTAAATTAAGCCGCAGTAATAGTGCTAATATTTAATAATAACCTTATAGATACAAAAAAGCCCTGTACGTGCAGGGCTTCAACCATCTGAATAATATTAGTTTAAATGCTAGGTACTAATTTAATTGCGCCCTGCTCTACTTTCATATCTAAAGGTAATTTACTTAATAGCGCAACCTTAGGGTCATTCATATTTAGTTTATAAACTGGGTTTACAGCTAAAAATCCGTTAATAACTTTCATTGCTTCATCATCAAGTACCGCTAGGTTTCCCTTAAAACCGCCTGCGTCGATAGTTGAATCAAGCAATTTTACATTCCGTAAAAATACCGCCTTTTTCTCACTATCATAAAATGGCGCACCTTCTATTTGCAGCTTTAAACGCACTGGGTATTTAAGTGCGAAAGCATTTATAACAGCACTCGAATCTGCACCTAATAAGATTACATCACGATTATCAGGGCCAACATTCACGCTCAAATCATTCACATTAAACTCTACAGGTAATCCCATCAAGCTGACTTTTTCACTAAGTTTTGGTAATTGCTGGTTAAGTGCTGTTTCAATTTCACTGCTAGTAAATGAATAAACCGATACGCCGTTCGTGGTGTTACAAGCAGAGAGTAATAAGCAACTAATTAATAAAATATACTTCATTGTTTTTCCTTTACTATAATATTATCGTCAAAACCAAATAAAAATAAAAGCCGCACAACGGCGGCTTTTATTTAATCTACAGCGCCCTAGATTATTTAAATGCTAAATACCGCTTTTAAACGTCCTAGTGTGTCAGCATCAACTGAACCTTGACCCAAAGCCAATAACTGTTTTAAGTAATAATGTAGATCAGCTTGTTCACCGCGATGCTTATCGTCAAGCATTGCAACCTGCTCAGCCATACGCGGTGCTCCCTCAGGACTGGCAACATTAGCTAGAATTTCCATTCTTAGCATCAGTTGTGTAATGGTTAAATGCGTATCAGCACCCCCTTGCCATTGTGCAGGGATTGCTTGCTGGTTTTCAAGCGCACTAAATAAAGCGCTAAAATCAGCCTGTGCTGCTTGCTCTGTCAGCACGGCTAATTTACCATCAATGTTAGCTAATAGCTTTTGAATGCGGTTATTTAGTTCTTTGCTCCCTTCAAGCGCAATTAGCTTAGTGCGTAAATCAAGTAATTGTGCTTTTTGATTAACCGCTGGTAATGCGTCTTCAAGTTCACTCAGTTGTGCTGCGATAACTGCGTTGTCGGCGGCTTGTTGCTGCTTATGCTGAGCAAACTCTTCACTGCGTTTAGCAAATGTCACATCGTTGCATTGACGGAATTTTTGCCATAATGCATTTTCAGCTTTTACACCCGCAAAGCCTATTCCCTGCCACTGCTGTTGCAGCTCTTTGAGCTGCTGACAAGCATCAGCTAAGTCTTCACTTACTGATAATTGCTGTGCTTGTTCAACTAGTGCATTTTTTGCTGCCGCGTTGCTTTTATGAAACGCATTCAACGCATTGAATACTTGCTGTTGCTGCGCTTTATATTGTGTTTGCAAAGCACGGTATACTTTTGGCTCTACATTACCAGCATTACGCCATACTTTATTGATACGATTGTATTGGCTTTCAAACTCTTTCCAATCAAACTCATCACTCGTCGTATCAGTATCAGCCAATGATTTCATCTGAGTAATAATCGCTTCGCGTTCAAGTTTCGTCGTTTCGCGCTGTTGTTCTAGTTGCGCAAAATGTTCACGACATGGTACAAATAATAGCTCTATCTTGTCATCAAACTCTTTACCTTGCGCCTGCTCTTGCTCGGTATCTAAACGCCCAAGCTCATTCCAACGACGACGTAATGTTTTCACTTCGTTTGCACGCGCCTTGGGATCTGTGCAAGGTTGATTGAGCAAACTGGTAATTTCAGTTAGTAGCTCTTCACGCTTAGGGGCAGACGCATACTTTTGCCAATCACGAGCATTTTCTAACTGCTGCTCAAGATCTGCTTTGACTTTTTCAAGACTTTGCTGACTAACTGGAGTTAACGTTTCATACAGCTCAATAAAGCCTTTAAACACACCAAATGCAACATTAAAACGGCCTTGTTCAATAAGGCGCTGAACATCGCGTCCTTTGCGAGTAGCTTGTTGCTGATTTTTCGTTAATTTATCACTAATAGGTGCAACAGCTTTATCCCAGCGTTGTTGTTGCTCATTTAATTGTGCTTTAAAAGGCCCTAGTAAAGGCTTAGGTAACTGAGCTAGAGATGCATTCGCCGCTTTATACGTCTGCTTAAATTGGCGATTAGCCTCATCATAATTTGCTTGGTCAATATCGTCAGTGTTGATACTGCTCAATTCTTTTAATGAAGTTTTAAAAACCCTGATCGCTTCACTAAGCTCTGGTAATTTAGCTACTTGCTTAAACAAACTTGTTAATCTGCCAGTCACTTGGTTTTTTTGCCCGCCGTCTTGCAGTTCGCTTTGTGTCAATGTTTCCTGTGCTTGTGCAACTTTAGCTTCCAACCAATCTTGTTGTATTTGCTCTGGTGTTTCTAAGCCAACTTGTAGCGCATTTTCAATTTCATCACTTAACGCTTCTAAATTTGCCAACGCCAATAATTGTCGTTGCTGCTGAGCTAACCGTTGTTGTTGTTGCTCATGCACAGCTTGTAATTGACTAACTAACTCATTTAATTTTTCGGTTAGTACGATGTATTTATTTGCAACCGTCTCGCGTTGTTCTGGATTTAACCAGGTTAGATCAAGTGCCTGCCATTGCTGAGTAAGTTCGCCATATTGTTGAGTAACAAGCGCATAGTCTTGCTTTTCACGTAATGCATTAAGTTTTGCCAAGATAACACGAGTATCATTTTGTACTTTTAATGGCATTTCAATTGCTAAACGCTCATTTTCTATATGCGTCTCAAGGGCTACTTTTGCCTCATCATGTGCATGCTTAACTAAGTTTTTCACTAATTGATGGGTGATCACTTGCTCAACAAGGTTTACTTGTAGTTCGCTTGAACCTTCTTTAAACGCCTTTTCAACTAACTTAGGATTAGCCAAGCGTTTTAATAGCTTCACTCTTACTTGTAGTTCTTTTTCTGCAAATGCAAGTTTTTCAAGTGTTTTTACTGGAGCAAAACGCTCTATGTATTCGTTTTTAATTTGGCTAGATAGGTTACTTTCATCACTCAGTACGGCATTTGATATATGCTGTTCTGCTAATTCTTTTAAACTTTGATCTTGTTTATACGCCTGCCACCACAACACTAAATCATTGACTTTATTAAGCGCTTTTTTACGGATCTCTGCTGAACTATCTTCCAGAGCTAATGCATTTAAAATCGTCGCATCACGCTCTACATCTAGCTTTTCAATTGCCTCTAAACGTACTTGTTGCTTTGGGTGCTTCCACTTCGGGGTAAAAAGGTGTTTAAAGATCATTTTCACTAAACCTTGCTATTTCGTTGTCTGCGGTAAATTCTTTTTGCAATTGTGCTTTGGTTTTTTGCACCATTTCACCATTAGAACCTATGGTGAATTGCTCATTTGTTTGCGCTACTTTTGCTTGGTAAAGCATAACTAATTGCACTGTCTGCTGCTTTTGCTCGTCACTGAGTACCGTGCCATCAGGCCACTTACCTGTTGCTGCACCATACTGAAGGCGTTCGAATAATTCTGGGGTAATTGTTTTTACGAGATTATCGATGTTCATGTCATTTTTTCTTTTTTAAAGTCACTAAAATAACGCGGTTTATTAAATACCAAATACAACCGATTGCAATGGCTGCGGTGCATGCGTACCACGATGGAGTTTCAGGTTCTGGATGTAAAAAGTATAAACTAAAGAAACCACCTAAAAATATCAGTAGAGCAAAAAAAGAATGATTCATAAACATTTGTTGTTTTTGAATGCGTTTTTCGCGCGCTAGCTGTTGACGTTGTTCATCATCAAGCTGCGCTACATTATTCTCACAGTGAGGGCACTGTTGGTGTTTATCGGATATTGACTTATTACAACTAGGACAACGAACAATTGCCATATCTTTCTCCATACTTCGCATAAAAATCTACGCATAAAAAAGGCGCCTTGCGGCGCCCCTTATTGTACGTGTTTTATTTGTCGTTGTCTTTTTTCAATTGCAGCCAATAGCTGAGATCCGAAAAACAACGAGTATCTAATTTTTACAATAACCAAAACATGTCTGATTACGCCACTCAATCCTATAACTGAGAGTCTTTTGATTGTTTTGCGAGACGCTTTTCCCAAAAAGTAGCGTTTTTGATCCCTAACTTAACAGGGTCAAATGTGATATCCCCACCTTTTTTCTTCTGATCTTCGTAATCGCGCAAACATAATAGCGCAGGTCTAGCCACAAAGAATATTGATAAAATGCCCAATATATTTATCCAAGCCATTAAACCCACACCAATGTCACCAATACTCCAGATATAACCAGAGCTGTTTACCATGCCATATGACACCATAAACATAATCACAAATTTCACCATCACAAGCGGAATAGTGCCTTTAAAATAACGATTTAAATATGCAATATTGGTTTCAGCAATATAGTAATAAGCAAGTATTGTAGTAAAAGCGAAGAAGAACAATGCAATACCAACAAATGCTTCACCAAAACCACCAAACACGCTGAATAAAGCCATTTGCGTGAAAGCAGCTGAACCAACTTCAGTTGCAGCATCAACGTTTTGTACAATAAATTGCCCTGCTGGTAATTCACCCACTACATTGTATTGCTGTGTAATTAAAATCATTAATGCTGTCGCAGTACAAACAAAAATAGTATCAACATAAACAGAAAAAGCTTGCACTAAACCTTGTTGGGCTGGGTGATCAACTTCGGCCGCTGCAGCTGCATGCGGTCCGGTACCTTGACCAGCTTCGTTAGAATAAATACCACGTTTTACACCCCAACCAATAGCGGCACCAAAACCGGCCTGTGCGGTAAACGCATCTGTTATGATTAAAGAGAAGATATCAGGTACTTTATCGATATTTAAAAATACCACGATTAAAGCTAATACTATGTAGCCTAACGCCATAAATGGCACCACAATTTGAGTAAAGTTAGCAATACGCTTAATACCACCGAAGATAATAAACGCTAAAACAATAAGAATAATTGCCAAAGCAACCAATTTAAAGCTACCGACTTCACCAAAACTCGTTGAGACCATAGTGCCATCACCAAACACTTGGGTAAACGCGTTGCCAACAGCATTGGCTTGCACGCCCGGCAGAAAAACACCACATGCAATAATTGCCGACACGGCAAATAAAATCGCCAGCCATTTTTGTTCTAAACAGCGATCAAAATAATATGCTGGGCCGCCGCGATATTGGCCATCTTCTTCTGTTTTATAAATTTGCCCTAATGTTGATTCGGCGTACGCTGTACTTGCTCCTAAAAAAGCCACAACCCACATCCAAAAAATAGCACCTGGGCCACCAAAACCAATAGCTGCCGCTACACCGGCTATATTACCAACCCCTACTCGTCCAGATAACGACACAGCCAATGCTTGAAAAGATGAGATCCCTTTATCTGAGGTGTTAGGGCTAAATAGTAATTTGCACATTTCTTTAAAATGTCTAACTTGAGCAAATCGGGTTAATACAGAATAGAACAAGCCTGCGCCTAGGCATAAATAGATGAGTGCGTTACTCCAAACAACATCATTAACAGCGCTTACAAAAGCTTCCATGGATATCCTCTATAGTTATATTTATTATTTTCTAGTTACGATACTCTGCTGTAGCTAATCAGAATGCGCGACATATGGCTATGGGAAATAAGGTAACAACATTACTACCTCCCCTGCAACTTTTTGAATATTAACTTAAACGTTCTAAGTTTGTTAACACTTAATTTTCAAAATAACTACTTTTAAAATTTAATTAACTCTACATGGTTTTATGTAGGTAACTTAAAGATACGGCTCGAACAGAGCTTGGAAAAGATTTAAGTAACACATTAAGCAAATATCATCGCTTTATTAGCGTCGCTAATGCCATTCATCGCGATAAAAAAAACTAAGGGCATCGATATGAATGATGCCCTTAGTAACAAACACGTTATCTTAATTTATCTACTACGTTAACAATCGCAGCCAAGGTGTCTTGGCCAAATTGATATGAACGGCGATCTGACCAGCCATAATCAGGATCTGGTAAACCATCGTTATCTTTAAATGGCATTTCAACCGTGTAAGCAAGCGCTTTAAATTCTTCTGCAACAGCTGATGACCCCACCGTTAGATTGGCTTGACCTGGCTCATCTTTCGGGTAACCGTGGACATCTTGAAACTCAGGAGTCACTATGTGCAATGCCGCTTTAAAACTGTCTTCTAAGTCTTTTAAGCGTGCATCATAGCTTGGGATACCTTCACTACCGGCTACAAAGTTATATGGAATCGCTTCATCTCCGTGAATATCAAGGTGCATATCAACACCGGTCTCACGCATTTTATTTAGCACTAAATATACTTCTGGGCTATTTTCCATGCTGGGAGTTTGCCATTCACGATTTAAGTTAACTCCTTTTGCGTTAGTACGTAAATGCCCGCGAGCACTGCCATCAGGGTTCATGTTCGGTACGATGTAAAATACCGCTTTTGATAACAATGCTGCTGCATGTGGATCTTCATCATCTAATAACTTATGTAATACACCTTCAACAAACCATTCGGCCATCGTTTCGCCTGGATGTTGACGGGCTGTTATCCAAATAGTTTTCTTATTTTCATCACTTTCGCCACCAATGCGCAGTACGCTCATATCACGGCCATCAAGTGTTTCACCTAAGGTTTCAAGCTGACAGGCTTCTTGGCTTTGTGCCCATGTGATTAGATCTAAGTGACGCTCGTAGCTATATGGTGCAAAGTAAGCAAAATAAACACAGCCACATTCTGGTTCAATCTCAAATGATAACGTGCCATCAACATAGTTTGAAGGAACACGAAACCAGGTTTGGCGATCATATGATGCAACTGCCTGATAACCTTCCCAGCCGTCAGGGTAAGCTGAATTTTCAAGGTTATTGATATGTAATTTATGGCTTTGAAAAGGTGTTGTTTCTAAACGGAAATGGAACCACTGAAAAAAATCAGATAAATGATCTTTATTGATCTCAAGCTGAATATTAAGTGGATCGGTCGCGGCAATGACCTTGATATTGCCACTGTCAAAATTACTGGTGATTTTCATTTTATTAAACCTATATATGAAAAATTAATTGCTAACTTATCGCTTGTTAGTTAGAAATTAAATAACGCCTCACTATAATGGACGCATTGTTATTAAAATGTAGCAAACTGGACACAGCCTACCACATGGCTTGGGTTTTGAAAAAACATTCATGACTAAAAAAGCCAGCGAATGCTGGCTTTTTGTAAAGATTTTTAAGCTATTACCGATTAACGTGGCAAGCTTGGGAATGAAACCTCGGCCATATCGCGCATACAACGCACAACTTGGCAGCTGTAACCAAACTCATTATCGTACCAAACATAAAGTACAATACGGTTGTCATCAACGATAGTGGCGGTTGAATCAACTACACCCGCATAACGACTGCCGACTAAATCGGTAGACACAATCTCAGTAGAGGCCGTGTAATCAATTTGGTCGCGTAACTCTGAATGCAGAGCAGCATGGCGTAAGAACGAATTTAACTCCTCAACCGTGGTGCTGGTCGCAAGGTTTAAGTTCAAAATAGCCAGAGACACATTCGGTGTAGGTACACGGATTGCGTTACCCGTTAATTTGCCTTCAAGTTCTGGTAATGCTTTTGAAACAGCTTTAGCTGCGCCAGTCTCAGTGATCACCATATTAAGTGCTGCGGCACGGCCACGACGATCTGCTTTGTGGTAGTTATCAATCAAATTTTGGTCATTAGTGTACGAGTGAACTGTTTCAACGTGACCATTGTTAATACCAAACTTATCATTAAGTGCTTTTAATGTTGGTGTGATTGCGTTGGTAGTACAGCTTGCTGCACAAACAATTTTATCTTCCGGTTTGATATCGTGGTTATTAACACCATATACGATGTTTTTGATATTGCCTTTCGCCGGTGCTGTTAATAGTACTTTTGCAGCGCCTTTTGATTTTAAATGTAAGCCAAGGCCAGCTTCGTCTTTCCAGATCCCCGTATTATCAACGATCAATGCGTTTTCAATACCATATGCTGTGTAGTCAATTTCATCTGGAGAGTTAGCATAGATCACCTGAATGTAGCTACCATTGGCTTTTATTGCATTACGTTCTTTATCAATGGTGATTGAACCATTAAAAGGACCATGAATTGAATCACGACGTAATAGGCTAGCACGCTTTTCAAGGTCGCCGTCTTTACCACCACGAACAACGATTGCACGTAAGCGTAAATCCGCATAAGGACCTGATTTTTCAATTAACAAACGCGCTAGTAAACGACCGATACGACCAAAACCATATAACACCACATCGCGTGGCTCTTTGGCTTGTGAGTTTACAATTTCAGCTAACTCGTCGTTTAAATACTCTTCGATAGAACGACCATTTGCAACATCGTTAAATAAATAACCATAAGCCAGTTTACCAATATCGATACGTGCAGAGTTTAAATCCATTTTGCTAATAGCTTCTAAAAACGGAAAGCTTTCACGTAAACGAAGTTTAGTGCCTTCAAACTGCGCCACTGTTTTGTGAGATTTGATGATATCAATTGTACTGGCATTGACGAGAGGACGGCCATATACCGCGATTTCAATACCACGATTACGATAAAGCTTTCCAATGATAGGTTGCATGCTTTCTGCGTAATCTTGGCGTTCTTGCCAACTATTTGTGTATTCTAACTCGTGAGATGAGGTCATTTTATTTACCTAATTAAACAATTTTTGAACGGATAGCCATAAGACGTATTGAGTTTTGAGAGCAACACGCCTCAGTGGGCTTCGCTATTCTAATTTAAACTAACTTTATTCTCCACTGTTAGAGAGCAATTCATTACGCTAGAATAACAAGGTAATTATTAAGGTGAGGTTAAGGGATGTTACTAAGAGCAAGTGTTTTACTGAGTTTGTTGGCATTAACTGGGTGTGAAGAACCGTTGACACTTGCACAGGTGTGTAAAGAAACCCCAGGTTTATGTAATGATTTAAATAAAGATAGTCACTGTAAAGCCCAACGTGCTGATGTGATCATGGCGCGTTACCATGAATACAAACAACCGACTGATAATAACAAATATTTATTATTAAAAGGTTTTGAAAAATACGATCAATGCGTATCGCTGGCGGCAAAAATTGAACATATCAAATTAAAAGAAAAAACCACCTCCCGCGTTGAAGCACATTTAACCAGTATCAAGGAAATGACGCGGTTATTTCAAGATACCAAAAATACTAACCACCCTGGGTTGTTGTATTATCATTGGTCTCGCAATAATGACCAATCAGCCCTGACTAAATTACTTGCGCTTGAAAACGATCCTAGTGTCACTGAGGACGCTGAAATCCAGTTTTTCTTAGCCAGTTATTATATTAAGTTTGATGAAGATAAGACCATAGACTTACTGTATAAAACGTTAGAGCTAAACAAAGCTGAACAAACTCCAAACCCCGAGATTTACACCTCATTGATCAGTTTATTTTATAAACAGGAAAAATATAAGCATGCCTATACTTTTGCAAAAATTGCACAGCTTTCTGGGATAACCAATGTTGAAATATTCCCGATTGAGCAGCAACTCACAGCAACAGGAAAAAGTCTCAGCGGATTAGATACCCTCGCACAGCAAACCTACGACAGTATTCAAGCTGGGCAGTTTGTTTCACCACGGGATTTTTAATCGTGTTCAAACTTAGTTTATAGAAAAGAAAAAGGCAGCTGACGCTGCCTTTTTTAATTTATTTGCTCGTACCAACTTCAACACGAGTTTTGAGCTTTTGACCAGGTCGAAAGGTGACGACGCGTCGTGCCGAAATAGGGATATCTTCCCCAGTTTTCGGATTACGGCCAGGCCTTTCTTTCTTGTCACGAAGATCAAAGTTACCAAATCCAGAGAGCTTAACCTGCTCGCCTTTTTCAAGCGCTGAGCGGATTTCTTCAAAAAACGCTTCAACTAAATCTTTGGCATCCTTTTTATTGATCCCCAATTTTTCAAATAGGTGTTCAGCTATGTCGGCTTTAGTAAGCGCCATATCTAGTCCCTCAACGATGCATTAAACTGTTCGGCCAGTGCGGCCACCACGTTATCAACTACTAGATTGATATCTTTCTCTTCGAGTGTTCTATCAACCGCTTGCAGTGTTAGAGCAATCGCCAAACTCTTATAATTTGGCTCAATACCTTTGCCCTTATACACATCGAATAAGTTTAGGTCAACCAATTGATTTCCGCCAACTTTTTCTATCACTGATAAAATGTCGCCAGATTTCACCTGATCTTCCACTAAAATAGCGATGTCGCGGCGGTTTGAAGGGAACTTCGAAACCCCTACAGCCTCTGGTAAATTTCTTTTTTCAATGGCTGACATTTCAATTTCAAACACATAAGTCGCATTATTGATATCTAACGATTTTTGTACTTGAGGATGAATAGCACCAAAGAAACCGACCTTTTTACCTTCAACATAAATCACCGCAGATTGGCCCGGATGTAAGCCATCTGATTGCTCTGCTTTGATTTCAAAACGCGTTATATCATTGGTTAATGAAAGTAATGCTTCAACGTCACCTTTTAAATCATAAAAATCAACGGTGCGCTTTTCTTCAACCCAATGTTCACCATGTGCCAGACCAGTAATAGCCCCACCAATAACTGCAACTTGGTTTACGCCATTCTCTGCGTTTTCATCACGTAGAAATTTAAGGCCATGCTCAAATAAACGAATACGTGGCTGCTGGCGGTTTTGATTATACATTACTGATGCCAGTAAACCTGGCATAAGGCTCACACGCATTGCCGACATTTCAATCGAAATTGGATGTGGCAAAACCAGCGCGTCACTGCCTGGGTGTAAAATAGCTTGTGCTTTAGGGTCAACAAAGCTGTATGTGATCGCTTCTTGATAACCACGAGTCACTAGCGTATTGCGAAATTTGCTCACTGCAATATTGGCTTCGTTATGAGTGGTCATTTTTAATTTAGCAGTCGGTGCTACGTTTGGAATACTGTTGTAACCATATACGCGAGCAACTTCTTCAATTAGATCTTCTTCGATACGAATATCAAAACGGTAGCTTGGTACATCTGCACTCCACACACCATCGACAATTTTCACATCAAGCCCTAAACGGGTTAAAATGTCGGTTACTTTCGCATCTTCAATATGATGACCAATAACACGGTCTAAACGCGCACGACGAAGACGCACTTCAGTGACCTTAGGAAGCTTATCTTTTGCAACAGCTTCAACTACAGGGCCTGCTTGACCGCCTACAATCTCAAGTAACAACGCAGTTGCACGTTCTATTGCATCATGTTGCAGCGCAAAATCCACACCGCGTTCATAACGATGCGATGCATCTGTGTGTAAACCATAGCTACGGGCTTGCCCTGCGATAGCAACTGGATTAAAAAACGCACTTTCTAATAGAATATCCGTTGTTTGCTCGGTAACGCCTGATTGCTCACCGCCAAAGATACCGGCAATCGCCAGCGCTTTGTTATGGTCGGCTATTACTAAGGTAGATTCATTCAACTTAGCAGTATTACCATCTAGTAATACCAGCTCTTCACCAGCATGGGCGCTACGTACTTTGATACCGCCTTCAATCGCATTTAAATCAAAAGCATGCATTGGATGGCCAAGTTCAAGTAACACATAGTTAGTTACATCAACCACAGGGTCAATTGTGCGCACGCCACTACGACGAAGCTTCTCAACCATCCAAAGTGGTGTTGTGGCGTCAAGGTTGATGCCTTTGATCACACGCCCTAAATAACGAGGGCAGGCTTCATCGTTTACTAGTTCAATTGATACTTTATCATCAATAGTTGCTGCAACCGCTGGTATTTCTAGGGCTTTAACATCAATACTGTTAAGTACGCCCACTTCACGAGCGATGCCTTTAATACCTAAACAGTCACCACGATTCGGGGTTAAATCAACATCAATAATGTTGTCATCAAGGCTTAAGTATTCACGTAAGTCTGTGCCCACTGGTGCATCAAGTGGCAACTCCATGATACCGTCGCCTTCTTCGCTAATACCCAACTCCACGAATGCACACAGCATGCCGTGAGACGGTTGACCACGTAGTTTGGCTTTTTTAATTTTAAAATCGCCCGGTAATACAGCGCCAACCATAGCTACTGCAACTTTGATACCTAAACGGCAATTTGGCGCACCACATACAATATCTAATAGCTCATCGCCACCGACATTGATTTTAGTTACACGTAGTTTATCTGCATCAGGATGCTGACCACATTCAACTACTTCACCGACAACAACGCCAGAGAATTCTGCCGCAGCGGGCTCTACGCCATCTACCTCAAGGCCGGCCATCGATAACTGTTCCGAAAGAGCCTGCGTGTCAATTGCAGGATTAACCCACTCTCTTAACCACTTTTCACTAAATTTCATGTTATTTCTTCACTCTTAACGGAACTGATTAAGGAATTTCAAATCGTTTTCGAAAAACGCACGTAAGTCATTTACACCATAACGCAGCATGGTTAAACGCTCTACACCCATACCAAAGGCAAAACCAGTGTATTTTTCTGGATCAATTCCCACTGATTTAAGCACGTTAGGGTGCACCATTCCGCAACCTAATACTTCTAACCATTTTCCGTCTTTACCCATCACATCAACTTCCGCTGAAGGCTCTGTAAATGGGAAAAATGAAGGACGGAAACGAATTTCCATATCTTCTTCAAAAAAGTTACGCAAGAAATCGTGCAAAATACCTTTAAGCTCAGTAAAGCTTACATCAGTATCAACCATCAACCCTTCAACCTGATGGAACATCGGCGTATGTGTTTGGTCGTAATCGTTACGGTATACACGCCCTGGAGAAATAATACGCAGCGGCGGTTGCTCAGCTTCCATGGTGCGAATTTGCACACCACTGGTTTGCGTACGCAACACCAGTTTTGGATTAAAGTAAAAGGTATCGTGATCAGCACGCGCTGGGTGATGCTCAGGAATATTTAGCGCGTCGAAGTTATGAAAATCATCTTCTACTTCTGGGCCAGATTTAACCGCAAAACCTAATTCGCCAAAAAAGCTCTCAATCCGCTCAATGGTACGCGTCACTGGGTGTAAACCACCTGTTGGCATAACACGACCGGGTAATGTTACATCGATTGTTTCAGCGGCTAATTTCTCTTCAAGGGCTTTGGTTGCTAATAATTCGCGCTTGTCGTTAATCGCAACTTGTACATCTTGCTTAGCTTGGTTAATTACTTGGCCTGCTTCTTTGCGTTCTTCAGGGGCAATTTTACCAAGGGTTTTTAATAGATTCGTGATTTCGCCTTTTTTACCAAGGTAATTAACCCTGATATCTTCAAGCTGCGCGATTTCACTGGCACTGGCGACCGCCTCAAGTGCTTGCGCTAATATATTTTCTAAGTTCATTCGATACCTGATCTGTCACAGAAGGTGATTTAAGTAATAGCTAATGATAACTGAAAGCAATGGCTAGATTCCAGACCTTATACCAATCTTATTGAATTCTTTCCCATTCTGGTTAAGCAAAATGGGAAGTTAGACGATTTTGTAGAGAAAACTAGGGTCTGTTGATCTTTCAAGGTTAAATTTGCAGCAGTCTGTTTGGTATTTAGGCAAGGCAGAGCCTATGTGGTGTGGTTATTCCCCATAAATAGGCGATAACGCAGCATCAATGCCAAACAGGCGCTGCCCGAAGGGTTCTGCCTAGGGGCAATTAACTCTTTGTTGCTCGGCTTTTACTTAGCCCACTAGGTTACAAACCTCGCGCCGCGATTAAATTGCCCCTAGTTTGAACAAATATTAATCCGCAAAGGCCAACAGACCCTAGAGTTTTAGAGTGGATTTTATGAAAGGAATTGTCAATTTACGTTGTGCAGCCATCGAGGCATGGTCAAGTTTATCAAGCACATCAAGTAACGCTCGCATATCACGACTCAAACGCGTTAATAAAAAGCGCGCACATTCATCACTAAGCTCTAAACCGCGCATATTGGCGCGCTTTACTAAGGCTTCGGCTTTATCATCATCACTCATAGAACGGATTTGAAATGTCGTACCCCATTTTAATCGTGACTCAAGATCCGGCAAGTTAATGTTAAGCATGTCTGGTAACAGATCCGCTGTCACTACCAAGCATTTACCCGGTTCGTTAAAACGGTTAAAAAAATTAAACAACGCTTTTTCCCACGCATCGTTACCAGCTACTAAGTGCACATCATCAATACACAACACATCAAGCGCGTCTAAGCCATCGAGCACCATAGGGCCAAAATCAATCACTTCGCGCATTGATAGCAGCATAGTCGATAGGCCATGCTCTTGAGCATGAATACAGGTTGCATACAGTAAATGTGATTTACCCGAATCTCCTAAACCACATAAATATGTATATTGAAAAGTGGTTGCTAAACTTTTAAAAGCATTTTTTAAATGACTCACTTCCAGTGAATTTTCACCACCAAAATAAGATGCAAAGGTTTCATCATCCGGCAACGTTACCGGTAATGCCATTTGCACCGGCTCAATTGTCTGCATTACAAACCAACCCATTGATATTCTAAATCGTCTTGCGCTACTACGGGATAAAATGCACGAGGATCAACAAATGGTTGAAAAGCGCGGTCGAGCTCTAAGGCTTTTTGTAAATCATGCATACTACCAGTGTGATTGATCGAAAAACTAACTACATCAGCAGTACGAGAACGAATTGTCACTTGGGTAACTACGCTTAAGCTCTGAAGCTGACGTTTAGCCAACTCAATATCGACAAAGTTAGTGGTGCCTTTTAATTTAAATACCGCTTGGGCAAGCTGCGTTGTAGAATTTGGATCAACCGCATATTCATTGGCCAAGCCAGCTGCTAAGCTGTCGATCATTAAGGCTATGGCTTGTTGTTTATCACCGCTTACTCTATTTGCTTCAAACAGCTCATCATTAGTAAAGCGCCAATCCAACAACCAAATCTCGCTGTCAAGTTGTTTGTATAAACGCGCGGTAATACTGCGTTCTGCACTATAACGGCTTGATGCCTGTTCGACTGGCGAGGAGAAATTACCCCACACCTCAGGTATTCCCACTAATGCACGGTCTTGTAAATCAAGCAACGGTACCACGACTGGCAAGCCACGTCGCGCTGCGGTGCTATAAATTAGTTGCTCTAGCTGCGGATAACTTTCTTGGGTAACAAGTTCACGACGCCAGTTATCTTCAATGGCAAGCCAAATAGCCACCAGCGGGCGACGCGTACCCCACAATGGTAAATTAAGCTCTTTGACGAGTGCATTAATTTTATTTGCTTCAAATTTAACCACGAGATTAAGTTGACCATTGGCTTTTTCGTCGTATTCAAATTTGAGCATGTAATCTGATATATCTTTACTACGTTGCTGAGCGATTGGATTTTGATCCGCATTCGGATCGCCACTAACCTTAACCAGTACATTGAGCAACGCCTCTCGGCTGGCGCTGAGTCGAGCATCGCGAGATTTGTCAGATACTTTTAATACGTCCTGATATAGATCAGTAACTTCAACCGCAGTCGCAGTAAAACTTAGGAAAATGATGATAATAGCAATAAATAATCTAGACACAGGGCATTAGTTCTTGGTTTTAAACTGTTTTGATCCTAATTCAAAGCACCCAACAAAGCAAAAATATATTTGTTAAAACCCACTTACAAATAAGTGCTTGTGATCAGTGCATAGAAGCTTCCTGCTACATGCTCCTCAAAGATCTAAATTAGCTTGCGTATTAGTAATCAGTTTATGCTTTATCGCCAGTGCTAACAATCTCTTAATTGTGCTTAACCATCCCAAATTGGTTTCTAACCCTTTCAAAAACAATTACCATTGCGCATTCTATTACAGCAACTAACGGATGCTTACATGCTCGACTTCGCAGTCCTGGGGGTATTTATACCCACCTTCTTTTTTGTCTCTATTACACCTGGGATGTGTATGACTTTAGCCATGACCTTAGGAATGAGTATTGGCGTGCGCAGAACTATGTGGATGATGATTGGCGAATTACTTGGCGTTGCTATTGTGGCTGTTGCAGCAGTCGCAGGGGTGGCAAGTATCATGCTCAACTACCCGACACTTTTTAGCGTATTAAAATGGCTCGGTGCAGGTTATTTAGTCTATATTGGGGTTGCAATGTGGCGAGCAAAAGCAACCATCAAATTAGGCGCAGACAGTAAATTAAAAGTATCTCGCCAAGCGCTATTCTCACAAGGGTTTATCACCGCGATTGCCAACCCTAAAGGCTGGGCGTTTATGATTTCCCTGCTACCGCCGTTTATAAATATTGACTACGCGATTGCGCCACAATTGAGTATGTTAGTCGCCATCATTATGCTCAGCGAGTTCACTTGCATGATGCTCTATGCCACTGGCGGTAAAAGTTTACGGCTGTTTTTAAACCAAGGTGACAATATCAAGTGGATGAACCGCATCGCTGGCAGTTTGATGGTTGGCGTTGGAGTATGGTTAGCGCTTAGCTGAGTCGCTTTATTTTAGAGCGACTATAAAAAAGCCTGCAAATGCAGGCTTTTCGCTTTCAAAGAATTTATTTACTTAACTGCAAAGCTAATTTTGACTAACCACTCGTCGGCCACTAAATGCATGCATTAATGTCATGCCATCGAGCAAATCAAGTTCGCCACCGACCGGAATACCATGGGCTATCCGCGATGCATCAACTTTATAACGGTGACAAAGCTGGGCAATATAATGCGCTGTAGTTTCCCCTTCAACTGTAGGGTTGGTCGCTAATATAACCTCGTTTATCCCACCTTGTTGCAACTTACTTTCAAGAATATCAAGGCCAATTTCATTTGGACCAATACCATCGATAGGTGATAAATGTCCCATCAATACAAAGTACAAACCTTTATACTGGCCAGTTTGTTCAATCGCCAACACATCGGTAGGTGATTCAACCACACATAAAATTCCGCTATCTTGACGTTTGGGGCTTAAACAGATTTCACACTGCGGCTGCTCTGCAAAAGTACGACACGATTGACAGTGTCCAATAGCAGTCATCGCTTTGGTAAGTGCATTACCAAGCTGAGTGCCCCCCTTACGGTCACGCTCAAGCAAATGGAACGCGATGCGCTGCGCTGACTTTGGGCCTATGCCCGGCTGACAGCGCAATGCTTCAATTAGCTGGTTTAAACTCTCTGAAAGCTGCATATTTTATCTTAAAATGGCATTTTCATACCTGGTGGTAATTGCATACCGCCAGTTACTTTACCCATGCGCTCTTGTGTTTCTTCTGCTACACGGCGAACTGCGTCATTACACGCAGCGGCAAGTAAGTCTTCAATAAGATCTTTTTCGTCTTCCATTAAACTTTCATCAAGTTCAACACGTCGAACATTATGGTTTCCAAGCATGGTTACTTTAACTAAACCAGCACCTGCTTCACCAACCACTTCTAAGCTAGCAATTTCGTCTTGGGCTTTTTGCATGCGCTCTTGCATTTGCTGCGCTTGCTTCATCATGTTACCCATTCCACCTTTAAACATAACTTTCTCTCTTTCTATTTCTAATTGCCATGAAGATAAGGGCTATTGCAGTGAATTACAATGCCTGAATACTGTTTTCATCGATAATTGCAGAAAATAGCTGCTGTAACTGTACGATATTTTCATCACCGTTGATCACATCAATTGCTTGCTGATGGCGCCCTGCATCAATCTTTTGCTGAATTAAGTAAGGCGAATCTATCACCCCAGGGGCAAAATTGATTGTCAGCTCAACATTATACCCGTAAATACTGGCCAGCGCCGCACTAAGCTTTTGTCTTAACATAGGGGTATCGAGATGTTTTTGCGATTCATCCACTTCTAAGTGCAGCTGTTGTTGTTGCTTTGAATAAATTGAATGCAAAGCAAATTGACGCATCCGCCCGCCAAGTCCCATCCGCTTAATTAAGTATGCCCACTCATCTTGTTGATGTGCAAAACGAATATCGCTGATCGGGCTTTGAAAATCATCCGGTATTTGAATATTTATTTCAGGCTCAGGTGCAGCAACTACTTTTTGTGGATTAATTTGCTCTAGCAATTCCGGTGCTAAATTCTCAGTAATAGTCTGATGTTTTTCTTTAAAGTCAGGTTTCACACGCTTATTTGGGGCGATATTCGGCGTGTAACCATCAGTCTCAGGCTGACTACTTGCCCCCGTTATCTGGGGCTGTGACTTTTTTACCGCAGTACCGCGCTCAACCGCAGCTGGTTTATTCGTTGATGGCGCCACAGATGTTTTACCACCAGAGAGCGTACCTGCACCAGAAATATTTCTATCTCGTAAAATACGTGCAATTGCGGACTGCGCTTGTGCTTCTTTTTGGCTAATATCTGTGGTATCTGAATAGTCAGAGAATGAGCTGTTATTTTGTGCTGGAGCGGTTTGCTCTGCGCTATATTGATGCTCAGGTAAAGATTGTTCTGGCGCATGCTCAAAGCCACTATGAAAGCCCTGCTCCACTGCGTTATTCATTACCTCATCATATTGGGATACTAATTGTTGCTCAAGCTCAGCATCTGAATCATGCTCATTACCATGCGCGGCTTCGTGCATAATTCCCGAATTTGTATGTGGTGCTGTGGTCACAGTTGGCTGCGTATCGACAGGTGCAATTTGCTCACTGGTTACAGAGTGTTCAGTTGTTGCAACGGCTTGTTCAGGCGCACTCACGGTCGTTTGTAGCGGTGCAGCTTGAGGCAATGATACTTGGTTATCAACAGGCTGTGGTGTTGCAGGCTTATTTTTATTGAGAATATCTCTCAATGCTGCTGAGCGAGACCGGTTGTTATCGGCCGCTGGAGCCTGCGCCGCAGTACTTGCAAGCATTTGGCTATCAACTGGTTGAAATGCCAGTAAGCGCAGCATAACCATTTCAAAACCTAAACGAGGCTCTGGCGCCCATTGTAAGTCTTTTTTGCCATTAAGCAGTAATTGATAATAAATTTGGATTTGTTGTGAATCGCAGCTCTTTGCTACTTCATTAATAAACTCGCGATTATATTCATCTAACTTGGCGGCATCGGGCACTAATTGGGTTAATTGTGCTAAATGTGTAAGGCCAATTAGATCATCTAACAAAGCAATATAATTTGGGTTTTGGGTGGCAACTTGCTCGATTTGCGCCATCAATGCATGGCCGTCTTGGGCTAATAATGCAACCAGCAAGTGCTGGCTATAATGGTTGTCCATCAACCCTAGCATTGCTTGCACCGCTTGATGCTTAATATCACCATTCGTTTGAGCAATCGCTTGATCAGTTAAACTCAACGCATCACGCATACTGCCATCAGCCGCTTTGGCGATAATTTGCAGGGCTTGAGTTTCAAAACTTAATTTTTCTTCGCCTAACACATATTCAAGTTGTTGGAGTATTTCAGGTTGCGATAACGCATTAAGATTAAACTGCAAACAACGCGATAAAATGGTGACAGGCAGTTTCTGTGGATCCGTCGTCGCTAATAAAAACTTAACGTGCTCAGGCGGCTCTTCCAAGGTTTTTAATAATGCATTGAAACTATGCTTTGAAAGCATGTGTACTTCATCGATCAGGTACACTTTGTAGCGACCGCGAGTTGGCGCGTACTGCACGTTATCCAATATCTCACGGGTATCTTCAACTTTAGTGCGCGATGCTGCATCTATTTCAAGTAAGTCAATATAACGACCAGTTTCGATATCTATACAGCTGCTACACTTGCCACACGGTTGCGCCGAAATGCCTTCATCACAATTTAAGCTTTTTGCAAAAATACGTGCGATGGTGGTTTTACCCACCCCGCGAGTCCCAGTGAACAAATAAGCGTGATGCAGTCTGTTTTGTGTTAAAGCATTAATAAGCGCTTGTTTCACATGGGACTGACCGACCAATTCATGAAAGGTCTGCGGACGCCATTTTCTCGCTAGGACTTGATAACTCATTAATTATTCGCCTTCGAATTCAACCAATTTTAGGATTTTAATCCCCATTTTTGCAATGCGTTGCTCGCCACCAAGTTCTGGTAAAGAGACTACAAATGCTGCATCTGTCGCATGACCACCCAGCTTATTGACTAATTTAGCGGTCGCTTCAATGGTACCGCCGGTTGCTAATAAGTCATCGACTAAAAGCACTTTGTCACCTGGGACAATGGCATCTGTATGCAGCTCTAATACATCTTCACCATATTCTAGCTGGTAATCTTGAGAGATCACTGCACGTGGCAGTTTGCCCGGTTTACGCACTGGAATAAAAGGAATACCTAATGCATATGAAAGCGGCGCACCGAAGATAAAACCACGTGATTCAGTACCTATAATCTTGGTAAAACCTTGATCTTTATAAGCTGAAATAAATGCATTAATTGTTGCTTGAAATGCAGCGGGATTAGCCATTAGCGTAGTTACATCACGGAACATAATGCCTGCTTTAGGGTAATCTGCAATAGTAGTTATGCTATCTTTAATGATAGATGGAGTTACTTGAGTCATAATTTAAACTGTTTTATCTGTAATATTACAAAGCAGACAATTATAACATCACAAAAATGAGTTGTCGGTAAGAAGTTAAATAATTAAGTAATAAGACTGTATTATATACAGCCTTATTATAATTTAGCAGTGCTAAATTAAGAGACTGTGGTGATCCAGCCTAGGATTGCATTTAAACAGCCGATTCCTGCAAACACAGCTAAGAACGCAAGAAAATACATTGCATTAAACGGATCTTTAAAATCTTTATCTTCTGACATAGGTACTACCTTTTATTAAGCGCGACGAATTAAGGCGCACATAATAGACGATGTAAAATAATCAATAAAGACTTTAAGGGTGATTTTTTGTCACGATAACGCCACGTTCCGCCATTGCATGTAATGTTACTGTAGCACCTTGAACAAGCTGTTCTGTAGTAAATTGCGGCGCTAGTAAAGCAACTTGCTCCACCAACGAAGCTAATTTGATACTCGGTGTTGTGTCTATAATTGCCAGTAATAATGCGGTCATTGCATTGGTAGCAAGAAATTGTACTTCGTCATCGGTATCGCGATACACCACAAAATAATGAGGCTGTTCACTAGGCTGCTGTGGTTGAAAATCAACACTGATATGCTGTACAGCAAACTGATAACTTAAATTTCGCGCGCAACTACTCATATAAAGAGGCACATTACTCAGCGGTGCATTAATGATGCAATCAGTTGGATCCGCATGCGCAACCGAGACATCAAGCTCAATCCATTCATAATGAGCAAGTTCAAGCATAAAGGGGGGATCAATTTCTTGCAATTGGTAATCACTACTTAAATACGCAATAAACTCACTAGCAATATCCAAAAAATAAGGTGATTGACAATCGTGTTCAGCAAAAAATTGGCGAACTAATCTTAACCAATTGTTATCGCTGTAGAGTGTTTTCAGAACCGGAAATGCTGAGGAAATAAAGCCATTGATATTATTGAAAAATAAATCACGGTAGATCGCCATACGACGCTCTTCAATGTCATCGGGCTTTGGTTGTGTATCTGGCGCTCGAATATGCGCCATAAACGCTTGTTGGGTTTCAATAAAATTCATATCAGGCACTTTCTTTACGCTGTATTATTGCGTGCTTGGCTTGTAGTTGATGAATTATATCCAGCTCTTTGGTAAGCTCAGCGATAGCTGGAATATTAAAATCACGTTCCAATAAAGTCGCAAACACTCCATGATGTTGATAAGCACGATCAAGTAATTGCCAAACAGGGTCAATCACGTCAGCGCCGTGAGTATCAATCAGTAAATCATCCGCCTCATTGAAATGCCCTGCGACATGACCATACGCTATACGTTGCGATGGCAAGCTAGCTAGAAAATGTTCTGCATCATAACCATGATTTATCGAATTCACATAAATATTATTTACATCGAGTAATAACTTACAATCAGCTTGCTGTAATATTTCAGTGGTAAATTCTAACTCGCTCATTTGCTGACCAGGTGCGGCATAATAAGACACATTTTCGATAGCTATTTGCTGCTCGAGAATATCTTGCACCTGTTTTATCCGCCCAACAACATGGGCAATCGCAGCTTCAGTAAATGGGATCGGCATCAGATCATACATGTGGCCGCTGCCGGAACAATAACTAAGGTGCTCACTAAAAAGCTTAACATTATGTGCTTTGAAAAAGACTTTTAATGCTTTAACAAATTCAATATCTAACGGTTCAGGAGAGCCGATGGATAATGACAAGCCATGACAAACAAAATTATTTGTATCGGTCAGTGACTTAAACTGCTTAGCAAAGCGACCACCGAGTTTTAACCAGTTCTCAGGCGCCACTTCCATAAAATCAATTTGCTTTGGTATCTGCATCAGCAATTCATCGAGCATTTCTCTACGCAGCCCAAGCCCTACCATGCCAAATTCACTGTTACTAGATACAGTCATATCAACTCCTTCATTTAAAAGGGCCACAATGCGGCCCTTTTATAAACATACTACTTAGCTAAAGTGCAGGTTACTTAACTTATCTAATTAATGGCTACCGCATTTGCCTTCTTTTTTAGCTTTAGCATCGCCGCCGCACTTACCTTCTTTGTTAGCTTTATCGTGTTTAGCGTCGCCGCCACATTTTCCTTCGCCGCACTTACCTTCTTTTTTAGCTTTAGCATCGCCGCCGCATTTGCCTTCGCCGCACTTTCCTTCTTTTTTAGCTTTGTCATGTTTAGCATCGCCACCGCATTTGCCTTCGCCGCACTTGCCTTCTTTTTTAGCTTTGTCATGTTTAGCATCGCCACCGCATTTGCCTTCGCCGCACTTGCCTTCTTTTTTAGCTTTGTCGTGTTTGGCATCGCCACCACATTTGCCTTCGCCGCACTTACCTTCTTTTTTAGCTTTGTCGTCTTTAGTTTTAGCATCTCCACCGCATTTACCTTCGCCACATTTTCCTTCTGTCGCGTCGACTTGGTAGCCCGTTACCATTTGTTGAAATTCAAACGGATTCGCTTGAACATCTGCAGAAATAAAACTTGTGCTACCTACTACTACCGCGCCTAATGTTAACGCGATTGAATTTTTTTTGAGTGTATTCATTTTATGACTCTCTCTAAACATACAAAGGTTGTACTAAGTAGACCTTGCTACAAAAATAATATTTCATTTAATCACATATTTTTATTTATTATTGATGATAACGCTACAAAGGAGTACAAAACTGGAGTTAACTATGGGAGTAAAATTGGCATTTATCAATGTTACAGGTAAAATACGTCTCCTTATGTAAAGTCAAAGTGCCCCTATCATGAAATTAGTTTTAGCGCCTATGGAAGGGGTTGTCGATTTTAAAATGCGTCAACTACTCACCGAAATTGGCGGTTTTGATTTATGCGTCACTGAATTTGTTCGTGTTATTGATGCCTGCCTGCCTGATAAAGTATTTCATCGCTATTGCCCAGAGCTAAATAATAACGGTTTCACTCGTTCAGGCACTCCTGTGCGTATCCAATTACTTGGCCAAGTTGCACACGCATTGGCTGAAAACGCAATCAAGGTAATAGAGCTTGGCTCTCACGGCGTTGATCTTAATTTTGGTTGCCCTGCTAAAACAGTCAATCGCAGTAAAGGCGGCGCCGTACTACTAAAAGATCCTGAACACATGTATGAAATCATTAAAGCAGTCCGTGATGCCGTGCCAAGCGAGCATCAAGTAAGCGCTAAAATTCGTTTAGGTTTTGATGATGACAGTAACAGTCAAGACATTGTTGATGCCGTTGTCAGTGCCGGTGCCAATAGTATTGCCATACATGCCCGTACAAAGCGAGACGGTTATAACCCGCCCGCTTACTGGGAGAAGATTCCACCACTGATCAAAGATAAAAACATCGCCGTGGTCGCAAATGGTGAAATTTGGCAAGTAGAAGATGCACTACTTTGCCAGCAACGTAGTGGTTGCACAGACTTAATGCTTGGTCGCGGTGCATTATCGCATCCTGATTTAGCACGTAAAATAAAAGCACACTTTAATGATGAGCACTATGATGGCCTGCAGTGGGAGCATATTCTCTATCATCTGATCCATTCAGCCATACATCATGACCCAGCGAAAGATGAAAAGTATTTTGCTTCTCGTACTAAACAGTGGCTAGGCTATTTAAAGCGCCAATATAGCCAGGCCGATACTTTATTCGATGAGATCAGGCGCCTTAAAACAAAAGAAGATGTTGCAGGTGTTTTGAAAAAATATGCTATCGCACCTTAATTTGACACACATCATAGTCGGCTTTTTTAAATTAATGAATACTGCAGCATTGCTCAACGAGGACAATGACAATGATCAATGCTCAACATCACCTTCTAAGACTTAATACAGAGTTAGAGCAAGTAAGGCAGTGCTTGCTTACGACACTATCAAGCTCAAGTAACAAATCGCATCACTCGCTAGCTGAAACCTTGCACAAAAATAACCCTGAACAATGGTTAGAGCTTACGCAAAAGCAACTTGGCACTGAATATAAAGATATCATAGTACGCTTAGAACAACTTGAAGCGGCGGTCTGCCAAATCGATATCGGCCAATATGGTTATTGCTGTGACTGTGAAGAAAAAATTGACTCGCAACGGCTGAATGCCGATCCAACAGCGCAGCGCTGTGGCAACTGCGAGCCAAGGCTATAAAAATCAGCAAGCGGACTTACGAAGTTGTTAAAAGTGTTGCAAACGCAAAACTTTGCGCCGGATAAAAAATGATATCAGCCACTAAATAATCGACTTGTTGTGGCGTCATTTTCAGCCGTTTAAGCAAATTAACTTTCGCTTGTTGGACAGTCCAAGCATGGTAATGTATGCCAAGATCGGTTTCCATCATAGCTAACCAAAAAGTACGCTCTTCATTACTTAGTCCTGTTGCAGCTTGCCCAGCATAGCCTATCAGACTCTGATAATCTTGTGCCCAATCAAAGCCAACAAGCTTTTTATTAGACAATGCAAAACGCTGTGCAAGCACGGAATAGCGATGATCAACTGCTACATGGATAGAATATGCTTCTTGCTGCATTTCCTTCAACTGAGATTGTACTGCTACTAGCCAATTTATTGGTGCTTTAGTGACGCCTGAGAAGTAATTTAACTTACTTTGATACCAAGACCCACCATTTGATATGCCATGTAAACCAACACTACCTCGGGGTGCATAGAGAGCTAAATAATCATTAAATTCAGTTAGAGTGTGTTTAAGATTTTCTGGAAGATCAACGCGAGCAAGATTTTTAGTTACCTGCGCTTGTAAGGCATTAAGCTCGATTGAGTTGAGTCTAAGTTTGCTCTCTTTAGCAAGTATTAACTGCTGCTGGGTAAAACTAAGCCAATTGTTTATGTTTGCAGTAATATCGTGTTGCTGGTTATAGGCAAGCATGTTATCGAGCACAGGAATATACACCGGCCACGTAAAGTAACGCTGCGGAAAACGCTCTGCAATAATGAGGTAATCCAATGTGCGCTGAGCGACAGGAGTTAATTCAAGGGTTTGCATTGCTTGATATATGCTGTGGCGCTCTTTTAAATACGCATCACTGAATGGAAACTGTTGCTCGTTAACTGGTTTAATTTCACCTGTTGGTCTTAAAAATTGATTTAGTGTTTGCAACGCTTGCTGAGCTTGCTCTTTACTTTGATACTGATTATTCGTATCACCACATGCGCTCAAGAAAAGCGCTAAGAAGCATATCCATATTAGGTGTTTTATCATGAGTTAATCCAATAAAAAAAGCCCCATAGGGGCTTTTTATAAATTGCTATAGCGAATTAAAGTTAAATCTTAACACCGTTGCGAGCGGCTTTATCTTTAATAAATACAGACCAACCTTTCGCAAACTTACGCGTGCGAGGGTCATCCATTGCTTTAGTAATTGCAGCATAAGCTTGCTTATACTTTTCTTGATAGTAATAAGCTTCCGCTAAATCTGAATAAATAGTTCCTTTCTTATCAGAACCAAATTCAAGCGCCTTGTTCAGACGAACAACGGCAGCACTATAATTTTGCGATTGTAAAAGTAATGAACCTGCTTTGCGATAAAGCTCAGCATCGTCATCAAATTTTGCCGCTTCTTCATAGTACTTAGCTGCTTTTGCAATATCTTTTGAGCGATGGTAGTTACTTGCCACTGCACTGATATTTTGTTTATTACGCTTCACAATCTTATCATCGATAGACTTCTCTAAAACCTTAGCGGCTTTATAAGGGATCTCATTCAATGAATAGAAGTTAGACAAAACTTTATAATCAACTTCAGTTTCAAAATAACCGTTTTTGTAAGCTACTTCCATCGTCGCAAGACCAGTTTTGTAGTCTTCCGTCTGAAGGTAGTATTTACCTAAACTTACCCATGCTTTTTTATCATCTGGCCAGATACGAACAATTTCTTCACCAATTTTAACCATATTTTTATAGTCTTTAAGTTCAAAATAAGAACCTAATTTTAATTGGTAAGGGCCTTTATTAGGCTCTTTTTGAAGTTTAATTGCTTTATCTGCAGGTGCAAAAACATCTTTGAACTTTTGTAACTGGTAATTAGCTTGGGCTATACGAGTATAAACCGTTGCATCTTCTTCACCAGTAAAGTCCATCCATGCAACATAAGCATCTTTGGCTTTTTCATACTGCTCAGTACCAGCATACATATCGCCTAATGTTTTTAAACTTTGTTCTTGATCGGCAAAGTTCAAAACATCAGGGGCAACAGCTAATTTTAAGTAACCAATCGCAGTTTTGTACTGCTCTTTCTGGCCATACATACTACCTAAATAGCGATTAACTGTTGCTTTGTCGAAATCATCAGAAGCATCGATCTCTTTCAACATGGCAATTGCTTCGTCTAGCTTTTCTTCGTTATATAAGTCAAACGCTTTTATAACTTTTTTACCAGTGCGCTCACCCATGATTCTAGTTTTTGCTTTCTTCCGCGCTTCAATTTTCGCGGGATCTGGCGCTGCTAGAACCGGTGCAGTAAATACTGCACCCGAGAAAGACATAAGTACCGCAAGTGCTGTTACTTTAGATAAATTTCTCATTACTTGCCTCCTTAATTGCCTTGGTTAATTTTAAAGTCTAGCTGAACTTGTAAGCCAACTTGCTTTTGTGGCTTACCGTCAATAATTTTAGGACGGTATTTCCACTTGCTCAAGGCGCGTTTAGCTTCTCTATCGAAAATACGTTTAGGGTCTGCGTCGATTACTTCAACATCAGTAACCCCACCCAATTCATCGATTGAGAATGAAAGTTGTACCCAACCTTCTTTGCCATCACGTGCTGCTTGTGTTGGATATTTTGGTTCAATACGAACGATTGGTGTCGCATCACCGTCTCGTCCGAATGCCCCTGGACCACTTAGACCACCTGCCGAACTTCCCACATTAATGCTTGGCATGTTAAATGACATAGCACCTGGATTTGGGTTGTTGTTTTCCGGCTGTGGCGGCTGCGGTTTAGGCGGCTGCTTTGGCGGTGGAGGCGGCGGAGGCGGTACTCGCTTCCGTTCCTGCACCTTAGATTCAGGCGGATTCGTCATAATTTCGACTATGATCTGCTCTTTTTGTTCCGTATTACGGTCAGCCCCACCAGAGATGAGGAAGGCCATGAAGTAGAACAAGCCGAAAGTAACTGCCCCACCTGCAATCAGTGAAAACAGAAAACGAATCATTACTGATCTCCAGCTATTGAAATTCTCAGGTTGTCGCCCGTCGCTTTGATCTGGTCCATAACTTTAACCACTACGCCGTGTTTTGCATCTTTGTCAGCTTGCAAAATTACAACTTCAGTAGGTTGTTCTGCTAATAAACTTTCAATTTTTGCTGAAACACGTTCAACATCAACTTGCTGTTTATCAATCCAGATTTCGCCGTTGTCACGAATTGCAATAAAAATGTTAGCATTTTTTTGCTTCGTAGCTTGGGCCGCTTTTGGTTTATTGACCTCGATACCAGCCTCTTTAACGAACGATGTAGTTACGATAAAGAAAATAAGCATGATAAATACGATGTCAAGCATCGGTGTCATATCTACCGTTGCATCTTCTTCTTCACGAAAACGTTGTTTACGTGCCATATTTAATTCTCTCTCTAGTGATGAGGCATACTATCAACAAGCTTGGCTTTCACCATTCTCGCTCTTGCCTCAAGGCGTGAGCTAAAGAATACTCCAGATAATGCCGCAACCATTCCAGCCATTGTTGGGATTGTTGCCATTGAAATACCTGATGCCATTAAACGTGCATTACCTGTACCTTGGCTTGCCATGGTTTCAAAAACCGCGATCATGCCTGTTACTGTACCAAGTAAGCCAATTAAAGGACAAACAGCTACTAATGTTTTAATCAACAACATACGCTGATCTAATTTTTCAGACGCTTCAGAAATCCATGCTTCACGGATTCTGTGTGCGTACCAAGACGTAGTGTCTTGGCGGGCATCCCACTTTGCTACAATTTCCGACGATAAACGAGGAAATTCTGCAAGTAAGAACCAATAGCGCTCAATCATTAAAACCCACATAAGAAAGAGTGCTATCGCGACCACGTATAAAACCTGGCCGCCTGTGCCAACAAAATCCCTGATAGATTCCCAGATCTCCATCAGGACTAGCATTAGGCTTTCTCCTTCTCCGCGTGAGTAGCAATAATACCTGCGCTTTGCTCATCAAGGATGTGTAATACCGACTTACTACGACCCGCAACAACAGCGTGAAGAAGAATAAGTGGTAGTGCAGCAATTAGACCTAGCGCAGTAGTTACAAGTGCTAGAGAGATGTTACCTGCCATGATCTTCGGATCACCTGTACCGAACAATGTGATTGTTTGGAACGTTAAGATCATACCGATTACCGTACCTAGTAGACCAAGTAACGGGGCGATTGCAGCAAGGATTTTAATGATATTGATACCAGCTTCAATGCGTGGCGTTTCACGAAGAATCGCTTCATCAAGTTTAAGCTCAAGGTTTTCAACATCTTGCGATTTATTGTCATGATACACTTTCAGAATACGACCCAGTGGGTTATTTGTATTCGGTGTAGACACGTTTTTAAGCTGGCTATTAATCTTACTACGAGTAAGTGTAAGGTCAATAAAGCGTACTAGTGTGATTAAGATACCTAAACCTAATAACGCAGTAATGATGTAACCAACTACGCCACCTTGGTGGAAGTATTCATCAAGTGTCGCTTTTTGTGTATTGATACGTAAGATAGCACCACGAGTCGGATCCACGTATACACCAGCATAGTTATCAGAAGACGTATTTTCTAAGTCTTTAATACCAGCAAGGATGTAACCATCAGGCTGTTTACCTAAAGGCTGAATTGATTTAGTTTCAGGCGAATAGATTAAGTAGCCATCGTCTGTTACTAAGTTGAAGTTACCGATACGTGTTACTTTCTTAACTGTCGCGTTACCGTCAAGACCTGCAACTTCAGTTTCGAATGTTGAAACTTTAGCTGACTCAGTCATTTCAGTTTGTAGTGAAATCCAAAGCTCTTCAAGTTCACGAACTGTTGGTAGTTCTTTAGCAGCAGCTAATGAACGTAAGATTTCAGCACGGCCAGGTTTTTCAGCAGAAACAAGTGATGCTTCGATTGAACCAATTGCATCTTGTGCAGCACGACGTACAACACCAAACATTTCACCCAACGTACCTTGTGCGCTTTGAAGAGCAGCCTCTTTCTCAGCTAAAGTATTTTCGTTTTGTGCATATTCTTTAGTTAAACGATCGCCACGAGCTTTTTCAGCAGCTAATTGGCTTTTTGCTTTATTAAGTAACGCTTGCTTATCAGCACGATCTGATAAGAACTCTTGCTCACGTTGCTTATTGATTTTGCCTTCAGATATACGCTCTTGCTTTACTTGCTCAAGAATTTTATCTAAAGCAGTGGTATTTGCATGTGCATTAAGCGCGGTACCTGCAGAAACAGATAGTACTGCTGCAACAGCAAAACCTTTAAATAGTTTCTTCATTATTGATTACTCCGCGCCAAAGATTGGTAGTTTAACAAGTTCTAATGTCGCTTGCTTACGCGCCATACGAATAACTTCTTTAACAGGTTTTAGGTATTCATCACCTAATTCTTTCCACTGTTTAGTATTGTTATCCCATACCCATGCGTGCTTTAAGTCAAACGATTGAGCAACGTAAGTGATACGACCAAGTTGGCCGAAATCAACGTTAATGCTCTTGCCATCAACTTCTAAAGTACCTTGTGAAGCAGCTACTAAAGAGCTATATGCAGCTTCGATAGTGTACGCTTCTAACACTTGACGGAACTTCTCTGAAGTAGTAACAGAAGAAGAAACCATTGTTTCACGTAATCTTTCAACACGCGCCAAACGATTGTCACTGTTAAACGGAACGTCCGCTTTGATGAATTGCTCGAGCGTATCGATCATGCGATACATCAAAGGCACAACGTTTTGTTTTGTGTTGTCGATCGTAGCGATTTGACGGTCAAACGATTCAATTGACGCGTTTTGGTCAGCGACCAAACGGGCAACGTGATCGTTGTATACTTTTAATAGCTCAGATTCATCAACAACGCTACGGTACTCAGCTAATAGCTCTTGAGTTTGACCATATACATTGTCAATTTTAGTTTGAGACTTAACCGCAGCCGTTTGAATTTGTAGACCTGCTTTTTGCACGTCATTCAAAGGATCTGCAATCACATTGCTGCTTGCGAATGCAAAAGCGCCAACCAACGCAGTTGCTACAAGACTCTTTCTGATTTTAACAGACATAGTTCCCAACCAATTAAGTAATGTTACTTTTATAATTTAATTACCTCCCGAAGGAGACAACCCTGATATCTTTTAATAGATATCAACCCTCCAATAATGCTAAATGCAATGCACGCTGTCAACTTGATGTTTGGAATTAACCATAAATAAATTAATTCAATCATTGCAAACTAAAACACAAAAAACAAAGGATTAACATAAATGTAACAGAGGTGGTTTTTCATATAGGATGAAAGCCGCTTACTAACAACAGTTTTACCTCCCTTAATGAAAGAGAAAACATTAATGTAACATTTTATGTGTAATCAAGCAGGGTTAAAAAAAGTTCATAATAATTTCGAATAAGCGTAATCATTCAGTAAAAAAGCCTTTTTATGCAGCAATAACCTAGGTGTTTCGTACAAAAAAAAAGCACCCGACCTTTAAAAGAAAACGTAGCCGCAATTTTACAAACAGAAGTTATATTTGTTTTTTATCTACAAGACTTAAAGGCGCACTGTAAATGTTACCAATATATTCGAAATAATAACGCTATATACCCAATTTCTTTTATACCGATTACTAACCGTGCCAAACTTGTCTATGAACAATCAGAGGTAAAATAGCATTATCTAATTAAATACTAATTTATACCAATCGTGTTAAGTTACTGACCATTTATAGCGACATATAAATACAGGGCAAGAGCATGAAAAAAGTCTATGATTTCAATACCTTTTCAAGGTAATCTGTACTGCGCATAGCTTTTTTCTGTTTTGCGGGCATGCCTTTATTAAAGCTTGTTTCTGCTTTTAGCTGATT